>NZ_JBEORT010000038.1:0-57285 GCF_040302425.1 Streptomyces sp. NPDC126497 | reverse complement strand
CCGGCGGGCAGCGCCTGCTCCGGCCGGCACGCCGCCCACAGCGCCGCGCCGGCCGCCCAGGCCACCGCGACGCGGCCGCACACGGCGGGCAGTTCCTCCAGCAGCTCCGGTACCGGCGGCCTCCTGTCCGGGGGGCGCAGCAGCAGCGACACCCCGATCAGCAGGGCGACGAGCAGCGGATGGCGCTGGGCGGCGGGCAGTGCCAGCGCGGCGGGCAGGACGGCGGCGCCGTCCGCGACGAGCAGCGGCAGTGGCGAGGCCGTCCGGGGCGGCGCGGCGGGCAGCCGGGGGCCGGTGTCGGTGCCGCGCGGCGGCATGACGGAGACGGGGGAGGAGGTCCCGTGCCCCCTCGGCGGTACGCCGGGGGAGGGCACGGTGCGTTCGGCGGTCACGAGTGGATGGGCTCCCTGTGTGCAAAGGGCTCGGCGCGCGACTCCGCCCGGCCGGCCCCGGCGCACCCGGCCGTCCGGCACGGGTGCGTCCTGGTCGTGGCGGGGAAGGCGCCGAGCAGGTCGTGGTAGACGTCGGCGACCGCCCGCGCGGTGTGCCGCACGTCGTGGAGGGACAGCACGTGCCGGCGGCCCCGGTCGCCGAGGGAGGCGCGCAGCGCCGGGTCGAGCAGCAGCGCGCCGACCGCTCCGGCCAGGGCCCGGGGATCCTCCGGGGGCACCACGCAGGCGGTGGTGAAGGGGCGCGGCAGGCTCTCGCGGGCGCCGTCGACGTCGGTGACGACCACGGGCCGCCCGCAGGCCATCGCCTCCAGCGGGGCCAGCGCCATGCCCTCCCAGCGGGACGGCAGAACGACGAGATCGGCGGCCTGGTACCAGGGGGAGGCGTCCGCGACGGCCCCCGCGAACAGCACGGACCCGGGCGCGAGGGCCCGCAGCCGGTCGCGGTCCGGCCCGTCGCCGACCAGGACGAGACGGGCGTCGGGCACCTGGCGCAGCACGGCGCTCCAGGCCCGCAGCAGGACGTCCTGCCCCTTCTGTCGGCACAGCCGGCCCACGCAGACGGCGAGCGGCGCCCGCGCGTCCACCCCGGCCAGCGGCGCGAGCCCGGCCCGTACGGGGGCGGCGGGCGCCGGGCGGAAACGGTCGGGGTCGATGCCGTTGGGCACGACGGTCCAGCGGCCGGTGATCCCGGCGCGCACCCCGGTGGCGCGTTCGGCCTCGCTCACGCAGACCACCCGGGCGGCCCAGCGCGCCGCCCACCGCTCCCAGCGCAGCGCGAGGGCCGCCGTGCCCCCGCCCACCGCCTCGAACGACCAGGCGTGCGGCTGGAACACGGTGGGGATGCGTCCGCGCACCGCGAGCCGTCCGGCGAGCCCGGCCTTCGCGCTGTGGGCGTGCACCAGGTCGGGGCGCACCTCGTCGATCAGCCGGGCCAGCTGCCGTACCTCCCGCGCCAGCGAGGGACCCGGCGAACGCGTCGCCCTCCAGCGCCGTACGGGCGCGCCGAGCGACCGCAGCTGTCCGGTGAGGGGGCCGTCGGGGCAGGCCGCGGTGACGTCCAGGCCGTCCGCGAGCTGGGCCCGGACCAGGTCGGTCACGACCCGCGCCACCCCGCCGTCCACCGGCTGGGTGAGGTGCAGCACCCGCGGCCGGCGTCCGCCGGCCGACGGGTCGGCGGTCACGGTCTGCGCGCGCAGGAGGGCGCCCGGCGTGGACACGCTCACCGCCGGGCGTCGACGGCGGCGAAGAGCACGCCCGCCCATGCCGCGTCCCGCTGGGACGTGAGCCGGAAGGCCGCCCGGTCGCCGGCGTGCGGCAGCCCCCCGGAGAGGTCGAACACGTCGGAGTCGTAGCCGAGGGTGTTGGCGTACGCCGGCACCCGCGCGGGGGACGCGCCCCCGGGGTCGGCGATGGTGGAGTTCAGGACGTCGTCGAAGGGGTTGGCCCGGTCGGCGAACGCGGTGGGGGTGGACCCGTCGGCGGCGAGGACGAGCGAGTCGCCGGTGGTGCCGCGGTCGCCGTTGTACGCCACCAGCCCAGCCCGGCCCCCGGCGCCCGCCGGGAACGGCAGGTCGCGCAGCGGCATCTCGACGCCCGAGCGGCCGCCCAGCGGGGCGAAGCCGTCCCAGAGCGCGAGGTGCCGCAGCGGTTCCGCCGGGTTCTCGTACGCCACCACCAGCGTCCAGCCGCCCCAGGTCCCGGCCGCCGACCTGCCCATGGCCACGTTGACCTGCGCCACCGTGTACAGCCCCGGTCCGCTGTCCCGCACCAGCGCGGTCACGTCCGCCGAGGCCTGGAAGGCGTCCGCGCCGTCCGCCACCCGGTGTCCCACCAGCGTGTCGGCGAGCAGCTCCTTGTACGCGCCGCCGGGCTCGGCGATCAGCACCCGCCCGTTGTCCTGCCACGGCTTCTGCTCGCCGGCCAGCAGGTTGCCGCCCCAGTACAGACGGGCGTACGTCACCCGGGAGCCGGCGGGCAGACGGACCTCCGCGCGGGAGGAGTTGTACGTGTTCGGGTCCTGGTCGACGTCGATGTAGCCCATCTCGAAGTCGCCGTTCGTCCCGTGCGCGCCGGCCTGCGCGTCCCGGCACGAGGACGCCTGGGGACGGCAGGTGGCGGAGGCGTTGGCGGCCCGCACGATGCCGCCGTGCTGGACCGCGCGGTACCGCTCGGAGAAGGCGAGGCCGTCGGCCTCCGGGGCGGGCGCGACCGGCGCGGCGGCCGCGAGGCCGCAGGGTGCCCACATCGCTGCGAGGGAGAGGACGCCCACCGCGGCACGGCGAAGCAACTGACCCGGGGAATGACGCATGACCGTCGGAGCCTTTCGGAACGGGGAGGCGGTGCGGGCAGCGGGGAGGAGTGCGGCGCGACCGCCCATGAGGGTGCTTCGGGGTTCGCAACTCTAGTCATCAAACGGACAAATTCACCGAAATTCAGTGAACGGTGGCAAGTGTGTTGGAATCGTGAACCCGGTTCCGGGCGGCGGGCCGGGCCGCCCCACCGCCCGGCCGGGAGGAGGGCGGGCGGTACGGACGGGGGCGCGGGGCGGACAACCGAACGGCCTACGCCCGGTTGCCGGAGCCCCCGGGCGCTCCCACGGTGGGTTCCACGAACCGAAGCCCGCGAAAGGAACCTCCATGCGCGCTCTGCCCGTCCGGCGCCTCGCACCCGGCGCACTGTGCGCCGCCCTGCTGGCCGGCATCACCGCCCCGGCCGCCGTGGCGGCCGACACGGCCCCCGAGCATCACCGCGCGAGCTCCTCCGCCGCGCTGCTCGAGCGGGTCGGGGCCGTCGCCGGGGACGAGCGCGCGCTCGCCCCGGTCGTCGCCCTGGTGAGGGCCGCGCTCGACGCGGACGGCGGCCGGCTGCCCGCCGCCGAGGCCGGGAAGCTGGGCGAGGCGGCGAAGGCCGCCCTGGCGGAGGCGGCCGACGAGGACCCGGTCGTCATGACCGGGACCACCACCGTCACGACGGACGACACACACCTGGTCATCACCGGGGACGACCTCACCGAGGAGGAGCTGACCGTCCTGCGGGAGGCCCTCGACAGCCTTCTCGACCTGCTCCGGCCCGGCCCCGACACCGGCACGGCGACGGAGGAGGGCACCGGGACGGACGCGGCGACGGAGGAGGGCACCGGGGCGGACGCGGCCACCGGGGCGAGCGCCGGGGAAAGCGCGGAGCCGGCCACCGAGGCGGAGGAGAGCACCGGCACGAGCGCGCAGACGGACGCGGAGACGGAGGCGCAGGCGGACCCGGAGGCCGCGCAGGCGCCGTCGCCGGTCGACGGATTGCTGTCCCGGGTGGACGACCTCGTCTCCGCGCTCACCGGCGCCCGGCCCCAGGCGTCGGTCCTGCCCGCGCCGGCCGGCCCCGCACAGCCGCCGCTGCTCCCGGGCGTCACGTTCCCCGCGCTCACCTCGCTGCTGCTGCCGCCCTCGGCGTCCTCGTGAACCCCGGCGTCCTCAAATGATTCTCATATGAGGACTCGTCAATCTTCGGCTCCGTGGTTTCCGCTCCGCCCGGGGATCGTTAGGCACGGCGACAGAATTCCCCTCCGGTGACCGCCTCCGCGTCGCCGAAGAAAGGAACACGATGAAGTCCCTGAAGGCTGCCGCCGTCCTCGCCGGAACCCTGATCGCCGCCGGTGCCGCAGCGCCCGCGTACGCCCAGGAGTCCCTTGACCTGGCGAAGACCGGCGTCGACACCGGTCTGCGCACCGCGGTTCCCTTCGAGGTGCAGGAGTCGGAGAAGCTCGAGGCCGACGAGAGCACGCTGCTCGAAACGACGAAGGAAGCGGCCGCCACGATGAACGAGGCCAAGCCGGTCCGCGGCGACCTGGGGCTGCACGCCTGAAAACCCCGCCCCGCGACATCCGGCCCCCAGTTTCCCCTGGGGGCCGGATGTCGTTTGCCGTTACGGACAACCGTACGGACAAGGGAGTTGGGCCGATGATCATCGGAATCGACGGAACCCCCGAAGGCGCGCAGCCGCCGCCCGCGCCGGAGGGCAGAACGCGGCGGGACGTGGCCCGCGGACTGCGCACCGGCGCGCTGGCCGTGGCCCTGGCGCCGCTGCTCGCCGCCTTCCGCGCACCGCGGTCCGCGGCCGGGAGGGCTCCGGACCGCGCCTCCTTCGACCAGACGTACCGCGGCCGCCGCATCCGGGGGGAGCGGACCGCCGACGGCCACTGGCACGTCACCCTCGACGGCCGCCCCCTGCACCTGATGCGCCGGGCCGACGGCACCTGGCTGAGCATGGTCGACCACTACTGCTCCTACCCGACACCGCTCGAGGCCGCCCGCGCCGCCGTGGACGCCCTCGCCCCCGGCGAGCGACTGCGCGCGGCCGGCACGGAACCGCGGCACGCACACCAGGGAGGCCTCCATGGCGTACGTGCGTAAGGACGCCGCCACCCTCACGGCGTCCGAGAAGCGCCGGTTCGTGAACGCGCTGCTCGAGGTGAAACGGCGCGGCGAGTACGACGAGTTCGTGCGCACCCACCTCGCGTACTACTCCTCCGACGGCGAACGGGGGCTGCGCACCGCGCACATGGCGCCCTCCTTCCTGCCCTGGCACCGCCGGTTCCTGCTCGACCTGGAGGAGGCGCTGCGCCGGGTGGACTCCTCGGTGACCCTGCCGTACTGGGACTGGACCCGCGACCGCACGGCCCGTTCCGCGCCGTGGACCGCGGACCTCCTCGGCGGCGACGGGCGCCGCTCCGACCGCCAGGTGACGACGGGCCCGTTCGCCTACCGGGAGGGAAACTGGACCATCCGGGTGGGCGTGACCGACGGGGAGTTCCTCACCCGGGACCTCGGCCGCCGGGCCGACCCGATCGACCTGCCGGGCAAGAGCGACCTGGAGTGGGCGCTGAAGGAGTCCGCCTACGACGTGGCGCCCTGGGACTCGACGGTCACGCGGGGCTTCCGCAACCGGATGGAGGGCTGGGGCACCGGCCGGGGCAGCGCCTCGTGGCGCAACCACAACCGGGTGCACCGCTGGGTCGGCGGCGTCATGCTCACCGCCGCCTCCGTCAACGACCCCGCCTTCTGGCTGCACCACGCCTTCGTCGACCTGCAGTGGTACCGCTGGCAGCGCAGGCACCGCAAGGCCCGCTACCTGCCGGCGGCCCCGCCGGGCTCCGGCGACGAGCAGCACGGCCGGGTCGTGTCCCGCCGCGAGAAGCTCCCGCCGTGGGACGTGACCCCCGAAGAGCTGGAGGACGTCAGCGGGACGTACCGCTACGCGTGAGGTGACACGCGGACGTGCGAGGAGCCCCGGCGCCCCAGGCGTCCGGGGCTCCTCGCACGACGTGCCGCCCGTCCCCGCCGGGAGCCCCGCCCGCGCCCCCCATTCGTCCATTTGATACCTCCTCAAAACGCCCTGACCTGCGATTTCGCAAGAAATTTACGAGATCGGCCGTTTTGGTTGTGGAGCGCCGCAAAGTGTCACCTATAGTCATGACCGTCGGTGAACAGCCCATAACGGACTGTGCCGACACGAACGAGAAACGGAGAGGTAATGCGTAAGTTCCAGAAGGCTGCCGTCGTCGTGGCCATGCTCGGCAGCGTTGGCTTCCTCGGTGCGGGCGTCAGCCACGCCGGTGAGAACCCGGGCCTGAAGATCGACAGCGAGCAGGCGCAGGAGTGCGTCGGCGAGGTCAACAACCAGCAGGCGCTCATCGGTCTGCAGGACACCAACGTTGCCCTCAACCTCATCGGTGTCGGCAACCCGGCCGCGGGCAACACCGTGGTGGCCTGCACCCAGAGCTTCGGTGGCTGACGATCACTGACCAGGTGATCTAGGCAGGTCTCGGGGCTCGAGCCTGACGGTTCGAGCCCCGGGGCTTCTCGGCTTTCGGGCCGGTCCAGTACTTCGGAGCGACCCTGCCGCCCGGTGGCGGAGGGTCGACCGCATAAGGAAATCAGGTAGATGTTCACTTCGAAAAAGATCGCGGCGGCGGCTACCGCCGGCATCCTGGGAAGCTTCGCGCTGATCGGCCTCGGCGCCGCCCAGGCGTCCGCCGGCGACGGCAACGGTAGCAACGCGTGCGTCGACGACGGCAGCAACACCATTCGCTGCGAGCAGACGCAGAGCTGCACCGGCGGGGGGCAGGTCGACTGCAGCAGCACGGTCACCCTCGGCGGCAAGAAATCGTCCGACAGGTCGGCCGGCGTGCCCATGATCACTTCGGCGACCGCCTCCCAGACGCAGCCCGCTTAGATCTTTCCGCGCGGCGGAGGACGGCCGGGACCCTCGACGGGTCCCGGCCGTTCCGCGTTGCCGGATCACCGGACGGGTGCGACCGCCTTCCCGGTGACGGCACTCCGGCGGGACGGGCGCCACCGGGGGAGGGCGGTCGGCTCAACGGCAGGCCGTCGCACGGGCACGACCCGCGCACGGCGACTCGACGGCGCCGCAGTACGGCAGGCCGTCGACGGGACGGTCGGTGCAGAAGCGGGCGATCAGGTCCGCGGACTCCTCACGGCGCTCGACCGTCACCAGGTGGTCCGCCTCCTTGACGGTGGTGAACAGCGCCCCCGGCATCGTCGCGGCGAGTTCCCGCCCCATCTGCGGGGTGCACAGGGTGTCGTACTCCCCGGTGAACACCAGGGTCGGCACCCGGGGGACCGGCAGGGGCTCGTAACAGCCGTGGGTCACCAGCCTGGTGTTGTGCTCGACGGCCTTGCGGATCTCGTCCGGCGTCTGGGTCAGGAACTGCTGCTGGAGGAGCCGTGCCACGGCCGCGTGCCTGCGGACCTTGCCGGCCTCCGGGTTCGACATGAACAGCCGTACCAGTCCGTCGGCGGCCCCCTCGATGTCGCCCCGCCCGAGTGCCTCCGACAACCGCGGCACGGCGTCGGTGTAGAGGTCGGGGAGGCGGCTCGCCGCCCCGGCGAAGACGATGCGCCTGATGAACCCCGGATGGCGCTGCGCGAAGCGCAGGCCGACGACCTCGCCGAAGCAGCCGCCGAACAGGTTCACCTCGGACACGCCGATCTCCGTCAGCGTGTGCTGGACGGCGTCGGCGAGGAAGTCGATGCCGTAACGGGCCGGCAGGAAGTCCGAGCTGCCGTAACCGGGCAGGTCCACGGTGATCATCGTGCACAGCGGGGCCAGCCATCTCTCGTGGCCCTGCCAGGAGTACCGGTTCTGCGACGAGCCTCCGAGCAGCAGCAGCGGAGCCGTCCGCGGCGCACCCTGATGGACGATCCGGCACGTGTACGCGAAACCCTCGAAGATGAGGTCCCGCTCCTCCACGAAGTCCTGGGCGGCGGGGACGGCAGTGCGCATGAACGGCTCCGGAAAGGGCGGAAGACAGCGAACCGTTCCATGGTGGCCGGGAGTCAAGCGGACCTGGTGCAATCACTCTAATGTGGGCGATCCTGATCGCATGGTAGGTAAAGCGGGAAAAGGTTGATGTTTCCGCCGGTCCATGGAAGCGAGCACCCCGGCCGATCCTCCGGCCGGGAACTCCGGCGCGACCACCCGCGAAAACCCGGCGGCAGCCGGACGATCCCGGAGCCGCCCTTGATCGCCGAGGGGGTGTCCGGGGTTTCGTCGTGTCGGCCGGCACCGAATGCTGTAACGGTGATGCCGTTGGCGTCGATCACGAGGGCCGGGGCGATGAACGAGCGGGGGACGAAGGGGAGTGAGCCGGGCGGTGGTCCCGACTCGCACCCCGTATGCCGGAACGGGAGATTCCGATTTCGGAAGGGAAGATCCGTACAACTCGGTGACGTCCTCGCGGGTCTCCCACACATCCGGACCGTGATCCGGCCCCTCGTGCTGGGAGAATCATGCGCAAGCGTTACGCGGCGGTCGTCACCGTTGCTCCTCTGGTCGTCCTCGCCGCCGTGGCGCCCGCAGCCCACGCCGACACGACCGTGGGGGACACCCGCATCACGTCCATCACCTTCGCCAAGGCGACCACCGGCGTCGGCGCCACGCTCGGGGCATCGGTCAGCGTCACGCTGACCGCCACGGACAACTCCGGGATCCACAGCGTCATCGGTCCCAAGGTGGTGGGCCCCGACGGGCTGATCATCCGTCCCACCCGCAACGAGTGCGCCGCGCGGAGCGCGACCACCGTGCAGTGCGTCTACAGCTTCCCACTCTCGCCGGACGGCACGGACGCGCAGGACCTGCGGAACAGCTCGGCGGGCGCTTGGCGCTTCAAGGCCAAGGCCGTGGCCGACGACGGCGACTCCCACCACCTGTCGCCGGGCGCACCGCTCGGCGTCAAGCGGCACGCCAAGCTGGTGGCCGCCCAGGCCACGCCCGAGCCGGTCGACCAGGGCGGCAAGCTCACCGTCACGGGCTGGCTCCGGCGGGCCAACTGGGACACCAACGTCTGGGACGACTACGCGGGCAAGTCCGTGGCCCTCCAGTTCCGCAAGTCCGGCACCGACACCTTCAAGACCGTCAAGACGGTCACCACCGACAGCGCCGGCAAGCTGCGCACCACGGTCACCGCGAAGACCACCGGCACCTGGCGTTGGCGGTTCACCGCCAACACCATCGTCACGGGTGCGACGTCGCAGGGCGACCGGGTCGTGGTGCGTTAGCCGCCGGAGGCGTCCCGGCGCAGGTGAACCGGGAGTCCGCCCGGTCGGCGGGCACCGCCGGGTCGTAGGGCCCGTGCGGCCCCCCGCCACCAGACGCGCGGGTGCTGCTCATGCCCATGATCGGGTCGGGCAGCTGAGCCATGATGCCCGACTGCCTTCGGCCGGCGTGTCGCGACTGCCGCGGCTTCAATGTCGTCCCGGCGCCAACGAGTGACATCAAAAAGTACTGGCGTTGGGCACTCTGAACGTCACGGAACGACTCCCGAAACAACCGCGAAACGACTCCCCCGGAAAAGTGACACAGTCAGCCAGCAGCGACGCGACGGCGTTCCGGGCGCGGCCACCCACGCCCGGAACGCTGTTCCAAGGAGGGGACAATCGCAGTAATCGGCGCGCGAGACCCAGCCGTGGGAGGTGGGGAATCGCACGGCCAGGAATTCCAGGCGTGCCTGGCGGGGAAGTTGGCTGTCGAGTCCCAGCGCGGTCCGGACGGATCAGCCTCAGTCAATGCGGTGAGGTACCTGACGTACGCAGTCCGCCGCAGCTCTGCGTGCCGGAGCCGTTGGCCTCGCCTCGTTCGCACATGAGGCTCTCGGGACACGCCGTCGCTGCTCGGTCGTCACGGAAGTGCTGTCGACGTCCAGGCCGGCGTCACACCGCAGTGGGGGCACTCAGCGTCGGGTCCTGGCCGGAGTGGCGTAGCGCCTCGGCGACGAATCCGGACGCCACCAGCTCGGTCACGAGTTCACTGAGGAATTGCGTGGTCCTCGGACTCCGCTCCTTCGTGGTGCCCATGGCCTGCCGGATCGTCATGAACGCGGGCTCCAGCAGGCGCAGTTCGGCCCGCTGGGAAACGTGCGCGGTCAACGGTTGGCGGATGCCGGCCGCCACGTCCAGGCTCTCGGCGTGGAAGACGTCGACCCCCTCGTCGCCGCGCACCACGGTGGCGTGACGCAGGGTGCGGCTCAGGTGGAGGTCGTACGCGGACCCCTTCTTGACGCCAACGCGCACCCCGTCCCGGTCCACGTCGTGGGCGGAGGCGAACGCCGAGTTCACCGGTGCCGCGTACACCCCCTCGATGTGCACGTACGGCGTGCTGAACGCGACTTCCTTCTCGCGGTCCGGATCCACGGCCAGAAAACACAGGTCGGCGTGGCCCTCGGCCACCGCGGCGTACGACTTGCGGGCCGCATCGAAGCAGATGAACTGCACCGGCAGAGCCAGACGTGCGGCAACCTCGCGGGCAAGCTCGACAGTGACACCGGACGGTTCGTCGGGGGTGCCCTGAGCAAGGACTGCGTTGCCGAGGTTGACGGAGGCGCGCAGCACTCCGGTGGGGGCCAGGTCGTGTGCAAGCTCTGCGTCTATGGGCGTCATGGCCCGAGCCTAGGCGGCTGTCATTCGGTCGTTCGTGGCTGAAGGCTCAAGGGTGGGAGAGGAGATCGCGTCGGCACCCCGCATGAGCACCCCACGCAGGCCCCTACAGGCCCGCAGTCGGCAACGGCGCCCCCTCCGTCCCGGTGCCGGCCGATCCCCTGCCGGAGGCATTGTCCTGACAGGAGCCGGGGCGTCCGGGGCTTCGTCGCGTCGGCTGGCATGCGTTCTGACCAGCGAAAAGCCCTCCCGAGAGGGAGGGTGGAGAGGGGCGCCCCCGGCAGGACTCGAACCTGCGGCCAAGCGCTTAGAAGGCGCTGGGTGAGATCACCGGCGTACGCCCTCTGACCTCGTGTTTTTCGATTGACGACTGCGGGCCTGCGGCGTCTTCGACACGCATGCGACAGAGGGGTGGGCGATGCATGTCGGCTGGAGCCGCCCGCTCGGGGTATCTGCCTGAGCATGCTTGCTGTAGTGGCCTACCGCTCGTACCACGGTGCAACGACCGTATGGGCCTTCGTGGTCGCCCTTCTCATCGTGCTGGTGGCGGGTTGGTACATCCGGCGCCGAAGGTAGGTACGGCACCCGCAGACCTGCTTCTCGGGATCCGGCAGACCGCTAGGGACGGTTGATCGGGATCTCGTAGACGATCTCGCAGTGCGCGGCGGGCACCACGATGTCCGCCGTCTCCACGGGCCGCCCCTGGTCGCTGTAGTACGTCCGCCGGATGTGCGTGACGAGCGCGGACTTCTGGATGCCCAGGAGTGACGCCTCCTCGGCGGTCGCCTGCCTCGGCTCCGGCTGCTCCACGGCGTGGCTGACGGTCACGCCGATCGCGGCCATGCGGTTCACCACACCCGCCCCGGCGTGCGGCCCTCCCTCCGGGAGGACAGCGAGCGTGCCGCCGGTGAGGTCGTACGGCTCCCAGCTCGTCGACAGCTGCACCGGCCTGCCGTCGGCCAGGAACTCGTACGTCGTCCGGACGCACAGGTCGCCCTCGGCGATACCGAGCCGCGCCGCGATGTCCGCGGGCGCCGGCACCTTGGCGTCGGTCCGGCTCTCCCAGTCCCCTTGCCTGCCCAAGGCCTTCATGTCCGCCCGGAACGGCGACCCGTCGGGCCGCTCACGCGCGGACGACCGGACCATGCGCACGCGCTGCCGGGACTCGGCGACGTACGTGCCCGAACCGGCGCGGCCCTCCAGCACGCCCTGGGAGATCAGCAACTCCTGGGCCCGGCGGACCACGTTCTCGCCGACCCCGTACTCCTGGCCGATCTGGGCGCGGGACGGCAGGCGATCCCCCGGCTCCCATACGTGCTCCGCGATCCGCCGCCGGAGTTCGTCGGCGACGCGGAGATAGGGCGGCTGCTCAGACATATGGAAAATCTAGTCCACTAGCTCTAATCTAGTTAACTAGCTTCACTCAAAGTGATCGCCGGTGACGGAGGCTGCCCTGTGCCCGCTTCGGGAGTAAGCGCGGTGGCCATCGCCGCTCGGCTGTCCGCCGTCGGGCTTTTCACTCGCGTGGAGGAGCGCGACCGGTACACGACGGTCGAGGCGGAGGTGCCGGAATCGCTCTCCGCCGACTCATGGCGGGAGGTCCTTGAAGTGGTGGCGGAGGCCGATCGGTTCGGGCTCCTCGCCACCAGCCTGAACGACCGCACCCTCTGGGCGGTCGTACGCAAAGCGGTCCCCGCGACGGGCGATGTCGGGGGACCGAGCCATCAGCGATAGGAGCCGATCAGCGTGCTCAACCGTATCCGCCGTGCCGCCTCGCTCACCAGAGTGCGGTACTTCCCCAAGGGCAGGCACCGCCGCCCCTTAACGCCCTACCGGCCGCCGGCCGCTCCCGCTTCCCCCGCCTCCGCCGACGAACTGGCGGCCACCCTGGGCCAGGCCCTCGACAGCGTGAACCGCCGACACTCGTTCCCGGGTGAGGACGTCGCGCTCGTCCGTCCGTACGTGCTGGCCTGGGAGAGGCGCGTAGGGACGCGTCCAGTCGTCGTCGCTCCTCGTCTACCGGCTGAGGCGTGGTCGGCCCTCGTGGGGGTCCACGGATGACCTCTCGCCGACAGCCTCACACCACCGACGCCGCGGCCGTCCCCTACCGATCGACCGCATGCCGGATCGGCACGCATTCCACCTGCGCGGAATCCTCCCCGGCCTCGGCGCCGGTCGGCCTCCCGGTGGTCTACGAGACGTGCGACTGCCCGTGCCACTCGATGCCCGACCGATCCACGGACGCGGAGGTGGGGCAGTGATCGACCGGACCCCCAGGAGCGCGCTGGCCTCCAACATCGAGGTGACCGCGACCACGGTGCAGCGCGGCGACATCATCCAACTCGGCGGCCGAGCCTGCCAGGTACAGGACCTCTTCCAACTTCCCCAAGGCGCCAAGCAACTGCTCTTCGAGTCGGGCGAGCTGCTGACCATGCACACGCGTACCCGGCTCGTCGCCGTGCGAATGATGAGAAGGCGGTGACCGGTCCGTGTCCTCGCGCCATCACGAGATCGCCGACGACCTCCGGCACCAGATCACGAGCGGTCGCATCAAGCCCGGCGAACGCCTGCCGTCCGAGGCCGGTCTGGCCGACCGCTACAGGGTCAGCACGGTGACACTGCGCAGCGCCCTCGCGGTCCTCCAGGGCGAAGGCCTCGTCGAGAAGATCCACGGCAAAGGCAACTTCGTCCGTCGCCCACTCCGCAAGATCGTGTGTACGTCGGCGGATGGGGGACGCTGGACCCGTGGACGGCCGCTGAGGCAGCCCTGCGGGTCACCGTGCGCAGCAGCACGATTCAGGCGGACGGGCGTCTGACGACGTTGCTGAAGGTGCCGACGGGCAGCCCCCTCGCAGAGTTCGTCTGCGTCAGCCATGAGGGGGAGTCACCGCACGGACTGGCACGCATCTACATCCCGCGGGACCTGGCACCGGCCGGAATGCTCGACCACGAACCGTCGTGCCGTGAGGCGATCGCGAGATTCGCTGTCCTCGGCGTGCCGCCGGCTGCTGTCCGGGAGACGGTCTGTGCCCGCCCACCCACACCGGACGAAGCATCAACCCTCCGGACCAACTCCACCGCGCCGGTCCTCGCGATCACACGCGTTGCGACCGACCCCACCGGGCGAGTCGTCGAGGCCGCGCTCCTGGTGTTTCCGGGGGACCGTGTCGACGCCGTCTTCACCACCCACCACGTGACCGACGAGAGGCAGACTCAAGCATGACGGCATCGGACGAACTGCGGCTCCTCCCGTGGTCGGGACCGGAGGGCAAGCCCTGTTACCTGAGCACCGACGACAGGGGCGGGTACATGTCCCGCCTGGCGGACAACATCGAGGCGGTGCAGCTGGGAACGGCAGCCGAGCTGCTGGACCAGGCCCCGGAAACCCTCGCTGACGAGGACGCCGACGCGGAAGACCTGCGCCGGCTGGCACAGGAGCTGACCAGGGTCCTGCGAGACGTGCTCCGCGTTGCGACCAGCCGGGGGCACCTCCTCGAGGTGAGTGAGCCCCAGAGGCCCTGAGGGGCGAGCGGGCGGCGCACTCCCTGTTCCGCCTCGACGGGGAGAGGGACCCGGACCGCGATTCCGGATTCCTCTCCCCGTTTTGTCATGGTGGCTCACATACTTTTGGCGAGGTGAGACCTGTCCACAGGCAGACCACGGTGGACTGATCACTGCTTTAGGAGTTCGATCCGGGCCCGTTCCGGCTGCGGTCGGTGCCTGGTGTGGCGGCCGGACAGAGTTGCTGGCGTACGCCCCCGTCCAGCGTCGTTGATGTCAGATGTGGATGTCAGAAGCCTTTTGTTCCGTAGCTCTACCGAGATCGGTCATGGGAAGTCGTACAGGTTGCAGTGAGAGCTGCGAGTGTCGACGCTGGGCACTGTCGGTTGCTGGGGTTGCTGTACTTCGTTGCTGTCATGCAGGATCGGCCGATGTCTCGATCAGTAGGCGCGCACACCGCCGACCCGTGCCCCCGGTGCCTGGTCGAGGAGGTCCGTACGGGCAGCCTTGTGCCTACCGCGGAGCGCGGTGCGGTCGGCTACACCTGTGGGCGATGCGGACATTCATGGTCCCGCCCGGTCGAGGACGACCTAGACGTGTACGACATCGTCAGAGTGGACCTTCCGGAAAGAATGCTTTACGGCACTGTCCGGCAGGTGGAGGACGACCGAGTCCAAGTGCTCGACACGAGCAGCGGGCGACTGCTGTGGGTCGAACGCTGGAGGACCATCCTCTACTGAGGCCGGTCTGATCTGAGCACCACACCATCAGCTTGGGAAGCTGCGATCATTTGGGGCCGGTTTGGGCGCTGACCTCGGCGAACAGTCGAGTCGCGGCGTCGTCGGGCTCAGCTGCTTTCCCCGTGGTTCCCTGCTGTTCCCCGCTCGTTCTGGTGCGCTTGTGGTGCGGTCGGGCAACAGGCCGTCGCAGGCTCGAAATTGGTGTGCGGCGAGGGCATGGTGGTCGGCACCTTGGGGCTATGAGTCGTTGGAAGCATTACGACAACTAGTTCCCCGATCTGGCCAGCTTCTCTGTCGAGCAGCTGCGGGAGTGCCGGGCCTTCGCCGCTCAGCGGGCTGAGGGTGCCCTGGCGCGTGGCATGGGTCGGGACCCCAAGGCTGCGCGGGAGTGGCGCAAGAGGCTTCGCGCTGTCGATGACGAACTCCTGAAGCGAGGGATCCAGCGGGCATAGCCGTCGTGTGAGCCGTCTGAGCCTCAACCGCCGACAGTCAGCCACGATGGTGGGTGCGCTGGCCGACCAGGCGCGCGTGTGCCTCGCTGTACCCCCACTCGCCTCAGCCACGCTGGTGGTGGTCTCGTCGACCAGAGCAAGTCGCGACCACCGAACCGCGATCACAGACCCGGATCCCTCAGCTTGGGAGCTTCACTTTGTCCCCATCCGGGCTATATCTCGATCACGGAGCGGGGCCTCAGCTCACTATAGTCAGCCACGGTGGCTATCGCGGCTCGTTCGACCGTGACCTTCTGTGGGGCGCTTGATGACTGCCCAGAGCGCCGACGCTTGGCTACGCTTGCCCTGCAAGCACTGAGGATGCTGGCACGAGGGGGACGAAAGCATAGGATGAGACGCCGCCCTTTCCTGACCTACCTTGACGAGGCATGGACCCGTCTCCTCCATGGACGAGGAAGGTCAGAGATACCCGACGTAATAAATTGGGCTGACGTACATTTCTCGTGGGGGGAAGTGCGAAAAAAGGTCGTCTCTTCACTTAAAGATGGCGACGTTGGGCCTGATTATCTCGAAATTATCGACTTGCCCAAGAACTCCGTCGCAGTGCGCCCTATCGCGCGTCTAGCGGTACACGATCGACTTGTCTACGACACTCTCGTGTTTTCTATCGCCGAGTTGGTTGAGGATCAACTTCGCAGCAGTGTGCATAGCGCCCGGTGGGGAGATAACGGGAAGGCTTTCTGGTCGCCCATTAATAACTGGGTTTCCATGCAGAAAAAGGGTGTTCGCATGATGGCGAAGGCCCCGTACCAGTTGGCTCGAACCGACGTTGTTTCTTTCTATGAGCACATAGATGCCGACACGTTGGCGATCGACATTCAATCCGCTGGAGCTACGCGTTGGGTGACAGAACATCTAATTCGATACATTCGGGTGTTCCAGTCATCGAGTCACGCTTGGGGCATACCCCAGGGGCCTGACTCGTCGGCGATCCTAGCCAACCTCTACCTGCTTCCAGTTGATGAGTTTGTGCACAGATCAGGTTTAGATTATCTGCGCTACTCAGATGACATGATGCTGTTCGACACAGAGAGGGAATCGCTCCGTAACGCACTATTAGAGATCAATTCCATTTTGCGCTCGCGTCGCCTGACCATGTCTACGACCAAGACTCATATATACGACTCGGCGCAGGCGCTTTCGCAGCTTGAGAGCTTGGAAAAGGATGCCATCAACTATGGGATAAAGATAGGAGAGGATGGAGCGAGTGAAAGGCTTTACAAGCTCTTCCTGGAGGCGACTGCTGCCGAGCAGGTAGACCGCGACGTTAAGTTCGCACTATTTCGCATGGGGAACATCAAGGACGATAGGGCGCTCGGATGGGCGTTGCGGAACTTAAAGGAAAGTCACCATCTAGCCAGCGAACTTCTCAGGTATCTGGAGTGCTTCCCTGAAAGGCGTTTGGCGATACGCAGAGCCTACATATCGACTATGCGGCTCGTCGAGGATCACAAGTACGATCACCTGGAGCAGCGAATTCTTCAATCGGCGATTCGTATGAGGATTCGCTCTGTGAATATTCGCGACATGGCATGGGCCATTTTGCAGGATAAAAATAAGCCTAGTTTGCCGCGCGAGTTCGCTGCTCGTTACCTTGGCAGGGTAAGCAGCATTGCCGATGGCCAGTTGCTGCGTCGACAGTTCGAAAATGAGCCCGACGGTAACGTTCGGAGGGCTTTGCTAGTTGCCATGTATGAAGCGCATTCTGTTTCGCGCATCTTGCTGGAACGGCATGCAAACTCTAGTACGCAACTCACGTGGATAAGTCGTTATCTGTTAACTGGCCCTCGTGTTCCATTGCCCCGGTAGGAGAAACCTTGTTGCGACTGGTCATTTATGCCGCTCTAGCCACATCCGCTGTCGTTGCTAGTTTCTTCATTTCTAATTCCACAGTGGTTAACATGACTGCTGGCCTAGGAGTCGGACTCCTCATTCCTGTAGCCGATGAAGTTGCGCAAAACTGGGGCAATCTTCGACACTTGTGGTACTCGCTAAGGTATAGGAGTCGCCCTATTCGGGTTTCTACCTCATATCTGTTCAAGATTTACATAGATGGTCGATACCTCCTTGTCAGAGGGTCCAGATATCCCAACCAGTTCCAGCCGGTCGGGGGTGTGCACAAGGTTACCCCGCAAGGCAATTCCATTCTTTCTGGTATGGGGGTAACGGACGATAACTTGGTTCCTCTCGATGCCGTCAGTTATGGCGATATACGTGTGCGTGTCCCCGGAAGAAAGATCTTCAGTTTCTTCCGGTGGTTCGATACGAGAACTGGTCGAGAGGACTCGCCGTGGAGAGAATTTCAGGAAGAACTGCTTGCGACAGGCATTTTGCCACAGGATAAGTTCCCGCACATTATGCACAACTATCTCAGGCGTGAGGTCGATCCGATCCGTTACAGCGATTGGGCGGATTCGCTAGAGATTTTGGTTCGCGATATTTATGAACTAGTGCCGAGTCAAGAACAGGAAGCGGCTTTGAGGCAACTCGCGGCAGCTGGACACCCAGACGTCGTTTGGGTCACCTCTCAGCAAATCAACCGTCGCGGTGCCGTCCCTGGACAACCGCACACTGTCGAAGTCTCGGCACACAGCAAGGCGGTGCTGTAGCAAGGTCGGTGGGGCGCCCTTGACGCTAGTGATCACGGACCATAAGTCGTGGAACCGACTGCCCCAGCCGCAACGGACCCCTTCTCTGGCGGCAGGTGGTTGAGTGCCTGAGCGCGGCACGGGCGCCGGCCGGGCTGGAGCGGGACGGAGGCAGGAGCGCAGGCCCGGCCGGGGGCCGGGCCGCGCGCGGTGAGCGGAGCGAGCCGCCTTGAACTAGTAGAGAGACTTTGAATCACACTCATGCTGGCGGCTGTGTCCGGTCCCGGGAGATGCTTGACACTTCGGTCCCAGCTGACGGTGGCCGTGTTCGGCTTTTCTGTGCACGTCGTTGCGGCGTGTGGTGGGAGGCCGGGATTGGCGCTGGTGGAGTTGTCGGGTGTCGAGCAGCGGTATCGGGCTGTGCTTGCGGTGCTGGCGGGTGCGACGGTGACGGAGGTGGCCGCGTCGCTGGGGGTGTCGCGGCAGACGGTCAGCGGGTGGAAGTCGCGGTATGCGGTCTCGGGTCTGGCGGGGCTGGCGGACCGGTCGCGCAGGCCGGTGTCGTGTCCGCATCAGGCTTCTGCCGAGGTGGAGGCGGCGGTGTGTGAGCTGCGGCGCAAGCACCCGAGGTGGGGTCCTCGGCGGATCGCGTTCGTGCTGGAGCGGTCCGGGCAGGTGGATCCGGCGCCGTCGCGGATGACCGTGTATCGGATCCTGGTCCGGCATGGGCTGGTGGAGCCGGGGGTGCGGCGTCGGAAGCGGTCGGATTACAGGCGCTGGCAGCGGGACCGTCCGATGCAGTTGTGGCAGATGGACATCGTTGGCGGGGTGATGCTGATCGATGCGGTCACCGGTGAGCTGACCGAGGCCAAGGTCGTGACCGGGGTGGACGACCATTCCCGGTACTGCGTGATCGCGCAGGTGGTGGAGCGGGCGACGGGGCGGGCGGTCTGCGCGGCGTTCGCCGGGGCCTTGCAGAGGTTCGGGGTGCCGGAGGAGGTGCTGACCGACAACGGCAAGCAGTTCACCGACCGGTTCGGGCAGGGCGGTGAGGTGCTGTTCGACCGGATCTGCCGGGAGAACGGGATCGCCCACCGGCTGACCCAGCCGGCGTCGCCGACCACGACGGGCAAGGTCGAGCGGTTCCACCAGACACTGCGACGCGAACTCCTGGACGACTGCGGCGCGTTCGAGAGCATCGAGGCGGCTCAGGCGGCGCTGGATCGTTGGGTGCAGGAATACAACGCGGTGCGTCCGCATCAGGCCCTGGGCATGCAGTCTCCCGCCGACCGGTTCACCCCGATGCCCGAGGAGGAGCGGGATGTGCCGGGCTTGCGGGTGCCCGGGATGTTGGCGCTGGTGCCGCCGCAGCGGACACCCCCAGCGGAGCCGGAACCGGTCGACGTGCCGCCGGTGCCGGCCGTCCTGCCCGAGCCGGCCCCGGTGGTCCCGGCGGGGCCGGGTGGGCCGGTGGAGTTCGAGCGGGTGGTGCCGGCGAGTGGGAATCTGCAGGTCGCGGGCAAGCAGTTCTGGCTCGGGCCGGCCCGTTCGGGGCTGACGGTGACGTTCTGGGCGGACACCTCGGTGATCCATCTGCTGATCGCCGGGACGCGGATCAAGACGGTGCGGTCGCATCTGTCGGTGGCGGATCTGGGACGGCTGGCCGCCCGGGGCGGGCGTGCGGCCGGGCCACCGCCGCTTCCCGTCGGTGACAGGGAGGGGACGGCGTTCGAGGTGGACCGGGTGGTGAACAACAGCGGCCTGGTGGGCCTGGGCGGGCGCCAGGTGCTGGCCGCGGAGATCCTCGGCGGCCGCCGGGTGGGCATCCGCATCGACGCCGAGACGCTGTCGTTCTTCGATGTGTCCTCGCGGGAACTCCTGCGGGTGCGGCCCAACCCGCTGACCGGTGAGGAGGTGCGTCGGCTGCGGGCCTGCGTCCGGCCGGACCGCCACCGCGGCCGGGCATCGAGCCGGTGCGGGTGCAGCGGCGGGTCAGCGCGGTGGGCACCGTCATGGTCTGCCGCCAGACCGTCTCCCTCGGCCGCCCCTACGCGGGCCAGACGGTGACCGTGCACGTGTCGGACACGACGATCACCGTCGAGCTGGACGGCCAGGTCCGGGCCATCCGGCGCACCACCGACGTCCCGGTCCGCAACGTCAAGGCCAACAGGCCCCACAGGGTTTCCGATGTTGTCTAGGCCCACCGTCAAGCAACAGCCGGGACCAGAACGTCAAACATCACCTGGGACTAGACACAACCATCGCGCTGTTGCGGGCCAAGCCCACGCAGTTCGCGCCTGCGGCCGTGCGTACCGCCCTGCTTGAGTGGGCGTTCAACACGAACCGACGACCTGACGCGCCGCGGGACGTGGCGGCCATCCTCAGATGGGTCGAGCGGAACTCCCTGGCCGTCTCGGCCTGGGAGGACCCGGAGAAGGTCGACCAGGTCCTGCAGGCCATCGACACCCGCCTCGACGGCAGGCAGGCGGCGGCCTGGTCCCGGAAGCGCAACCGCCGGATCCTCAACGTCGTCATGAAGTACGCGGTCCGGCGGCGCATCCTGCGAGTCAATCCTCTTCCCAAGGGCAAGGAGTCGACGGCCGTCACGAAGACCTCGAACGCCGTGGACAAGCGGTCCTTGCTGAACCCCGAGCAGGCGGCGGCGATCCTCGACTGGATACGGTGCCGGCCGCGCGGCGGCAGGCGGCTCCACGCCTTCTTCGCCACGCTGTACTACTGCGGCCCGCGTCCCGAGGAAGCCGTGGCCATGCGGGTGGAGGACGTCACGCTGCCCCGACCCGGCGCCGAGGACCAATGGTGTGAGCTGCTGATCCACACGGCGACTCCGGAGGTCGGGAAACAGTGGACCGACACGGGTGAGATCCACGAACGGCGCGACTTGAAGGGTCGTGCGGAGGGCGAGACACGCACCGTGCCGGGGCATCCGGCCCTCACGCGCATCCTGCGGCAGCACATCCAGGACGAGCGGCTGAAGCCGGGCGATCTGCTGTTCCAGGGGGAGTCGGGCGGCATCCTCGCCGGGTCGGTCATCCGCCGGGCGTGGCGCGGTGCGCGGAAAGCCGTGTTGCCTCCGCACGTCTTCGAGTCGCCGACCGGGCGGCGCGTGTACGACAACCGGCACACGCGCCTGACCAAGTGGCTCAACGACGGCATCCCGCCCGCCCAGGTGGCGGAGTGGGCCGGGAACAGCGTGGCTGTGCTGCTCGCCACATACGCCCGATGCGTCGACGGGCAGTTGCCGGACCTGAAACGGCGGCTCGAAGCCGCGGGGGACCTGTCGGAGGCGCCCGGCGCCGGCTGATCCTCCGGCCGGGAACTTCGACACGTATTCGACACGGCCACCCGCGAAAACCCGGTGACAGCCGGACAGCCCCGGAGCCCGCCCTTGATCATCAAGAGGGCGTCCGGGGCTTCGTCGTGTCGGCTGGCATGCGCTCTGACCAGCGAAAAGCCCTCCCGAGAGGGAGGGTGGAGAGGGGCGCCCCCGGCAGGACTCGAACCTGCGGCCAAGCGCTTAGAAGGCGCCTGCTCTATCCACTGAGCTACGGGGGCCGGGTGTGTGGCCTCTGTCATGGTGCCCGGTGCCGGGTCTGTCCCTGACGTCGCCGGGACAAGGATAGGGCTCCCGCATCCTCGTCCCCGTCGCCTGACCTCCGCGGTTCCGTGTGGAGGTTAGGTGAAGCGGTCCTGATAATCGCAGGCAGGTACGAATCGTGCACCGCTTTTGGCCTCTCGCGCACCGGGTGTTGTGCACTCGTTATGCCTGGAGTGTGCACGCGCCGCGGCCATCCCTTCCCTTCCGTGCGTCCTGTCGGCGCGCAGGCATACTCATATGCTTCAGAAATCCCCTAAAATTGGGCATTCTTCGCATGTGGTGACCTTGGACGTACGGCCTCAGCTGCTCGACGCACTCTCCGCCCTGCGCGACCGTGTCGCCGCCGCACGCTTCCCCCTGCCCCTGGCGGGGGCCGCACGCGCGCGTGCCAACCGTGACGAACTGCTCGCGCAGCTCGACGACTATCTGGTGCCCCGGCTGAGAGATCCCGAAGCGCCCCTGCTGGCCGTCGTCGGCGGATCCACCGGAGCCGGGAAGTCCACCCTGGTGAACTCCCTGGTGGGCCGCCGGGTCAGCGAGGCGGGCGTGCTGCGGCCCACCACCCGGACGCCGGTGCTCGTCTGCCACCCGGAGGACCACCACTGGTTCAGCGGGATGAGGGTGCTGCCCGACCTCACGCGCGTGTGGGTGCCCCACCACCAGGACCCCGCGGACGACCTGCTCCTCCCCGGCGAGAACCCCGCGCGGGTGCTGCGCGTCGAGACCGCCGACACCGTGCCGCCCGGCCTCGCCCTCCTGGACGCACCCGACATCGACAGCCTCGTCTCCGACAACCGGGTCCTCGCCGCCGAGCTCTTCGGCGCCGCGGACATCTGGGTCATGGTCACCACCGCCGCCCGCTACGCCGACGCCGTGCCCTGGTACATGCTGCGCACCGCCAAGGAGTACGACGTCACCCTGGTGACCGTCCTGGACCGGGTGCCCCACCAGGTCGTCTCCGAGGTCTCCCGGCACTACGGCGCCCTGCTCACCAAGGCCGGACTCGGCGACGTACCGCGCTTCACCGTGCCCGAGCTGCCCGAGTCGGCCTGGGGCGGCGGGCTGCTGCCCGCCACCGCCGTGGCCTCGCTGCGGACCTGGCTGGTCCACCGGGCGCTGGACCCCGCGGCCCGCCAGCACACCATGGCCCGCACCGCGTACGGCGTCCTCGACTCCCTCAACGCCCGCATGCCCGAACTCGCCGGCGCCGTGGCCGCGCAGTACGCGGCCGCGCTGCGGCTCACCGCCGCCGTCGACGGGGCGTACGACAGCGAGCACGCGCGCGTGCGGGGCCGGCTGCAGGCCGGGGCCGTGCTCGCCGGGGACGCGCTCAAACGGTGGCGTGCCTTCCCCCTGGACTGCACCCCGGGCGAACTCCTCGACACCCTGGTGGAGAGCCTGAGCGCGCTGCTGCTGTGCGCCGTCGCCGCCGCCGACGAACGCATCGACGACGCCTGGCGGCGCGAACCCGCGGCGAACGCCCCCGAGCTCGCCGACCGCGCCACCGGGTCCGAGAGCGCCGAGCACCGCATCGGGCTGGCCGTACGGCGCTGGCGGCGCGAGCTCGAGGAGTACGCCGAGGACGAGGTGCGGGAACTGGACCGCAGCGTCGCGCCCGACCCCGAGGTGGTCGCCGCGCTGGTCGCCACGGCGCTGCTGGGCGGACGCCGGGCCCGGGACGCCGGGGAGGGGCTCGCCGAGCGGATCGGCGCGCACGGCGCGCTGCGGCTGCGCGACCGGGGCGGACGGCTGCTCGTCGCCCACGTGGACCACGTCATGCACACCGAACGCGAACGCCGGCTCGCGCCGCTCGACGCGCTCGAGGTGCGCGCGGAACCCCAGTCCGAGCTCATCGCCGCGCTGTCCGTACTGCAGAAGGAGAGGTGACCGGTGACCGCCGTCACTGACCAGGACCACACCGAGCACCCCGAGCACCACGGCCGCGACGCCGGAGGACCACCCCGTGCGGACGCCGCGAGCCCCTGGGACGACGGGCTGATCGCGCGCCGGGTGAACGGGGGCGACGGCGAGGAGGAGCGCGGGGCGGGACCGGCCCCCGCACCCGGGCCGCAGACCGTGGCCCCCCTCGCCCACGACCCGTGGCTGCGGTCGCGGCTCGAGGCGTTGCGCGAGCTGGTGGGGCTCTCCCGGGCCCGGCTCGACAGCCGGACCCTCGCCCGGGCGGGCCGGGTCCTCGACGAGGCCACCGCGCGGCGCCGGCTCTCCGGGGAGCACACCGTCGTCGCCCTCGCGGGCGCCACCGGCAGCGGCAAGTCGCAGCTGTTCAACGCGCTGGCCGGAGTGCCCATCTCGGAGACCGGCGTACGCAGGCCGACCACCGCCGCCCCCATCGCGTGCGTCTGGGGCGACGGCGCGACGGGCCTCGTCGAACGCCTCGGCATCCCGCCCCGGCTCAGACGGCGCCCCCTCCAGGCGACCGCGGACGCCGACGAGCGGCTGCGCGGACTGGTCCTGGTCGACCTGCCCGACCACGACTCGGCGGCCGTCCGGCACCGGGAGCAGGTGGACCGCGTGCTGGGCCTGGTCGACGCGGTCATCTGGGTCGTCGACCCCGAGAAGTACGCGGACGCCATGCTGCACGAGCGCTATCTGCGGCCCATGGCGGCCCACGCGGAGGTCATGTTCGTCGTCCTCAACCAGATCGACCGGCTGCCCGGGGAGGCCGCCGAGCAGGTCCTGGACGATCTGCGGCGGCTGCTCGACGAGGACGGCATCGTGCTGGGGGAGTACGGCGAGCCCGGTACGACCGTGCAGGCGCTGTCCGCGCTCACCGGTGACGGGGTCGGTGAACTGCGGGAATCCCTCGCCCGGTTCGTGGCCGAGCGCGGGGCCCCGGCCCGGCGGATCTCCGCGGACGTGGACGTCGCGGCGGCCCGGCTGCGGCCCGTGTACGCCACCGGCCGGCGCACCGGGCTGAGCGAGGAGGCGCGCGAGGAGTTCGCCGACCGGCTCGCGGACGCCGTGGGGGCCACCGCCGCGGGCGAGGCGGCCGAACGCGCCTGGCTGCGCAACGCGAACCGCGCGTGCGGCACCCCCTGGCTGCGGCTGTGGCGCTGGTGCCAGGAGCGGAGCGAGCCGCCCACTGGCCGGCTCGCCCTGCGCGGGCAGTCCGACGAGGAGATCACCGCCCGGCAGCGCGTGGAACAGGCGGTGCGCACGGTGGCCGACCGGGCCTGCGCCGGACTTCCGGCGCCGTGGGCGCAGGCGGTGCGGGAGGCGGCCGTGCGCGGCTCGCAGGGGCTGCCGGAGGCACTGGACGAGCTGGCCGTGCGCGCGGGACTGCCGCCGGGGCGGCCGCCGCGGCCCGGGTGGTGGCCGCTGGCGGTGTTCGCCCAGGTGTCGATGACGGCGCTCCAGTTCGCCGGCGGACTGTGGCTGCTGGCGCAGATCATCGGGGTCATGGCGCCGAACCTGGGGGTGCCGGTGCTGCTGATGGTGATCGGCATCGCCGGTGGCCCGCTCATCGAGTGGAGCTGCCGCATGGCGGCCCGGGGGCCCGCCCGGCGGTACGGGCAGGAGGCGGAGAGACGGCTGCGGGAGGCGGCCGCGGGGTGCGGGCGGGCCCGTGTCCTGGATCCGGTGGCGGCGGAGCTGTTGCGCTACCGGGAGGTGCGGGAGCAGTACGGGCGGGTCGTGGGGGCGCGGACCGGTCACGTGTGACGGCGGAGACGGGCCGCGTGCGACGGCGGAACCGGCCGCGGGTGACGGCGGGGCGCGTGCGGGGCGGAGCACCTCGTTCGGGTGGCGGGGTTCTCCACAGGCCGGGGGTGGTCCACAGCGCCCGGCGGGCCCGGCCCGGCGGAGGCAGTCTGGCGTGGTGGCGATCGCGGGACGGTCCGCGGCCGCCCTGCCGGACGGCAGCCGTACGGGACGGGCCCGTACGCGCACCGGCCCGGCGCCGGCCCCGTGGCCGGCGGACGGGCCGGGGAGGGAGACACGATGAACGAGACGATGGTGTGCGTGGTGGGCAACGTGGCGACACGACCGGTGTACCGGGAGACGGCGTCCGGCCCCGCGGCCAGGTTCCGGATCGCGGTCACCTCCCGGTACTGGGACCGGGAGAGGAGCGCCTGGGCGGACGGCCACACCAACTTCTTCACGGTGTGGGCCAACCGACAGCTCGCCACCAACGCGGCGGCTTCGCTGTCGGTGGGTGAACCGGTGATCGTCCAGGGCCGGCTGAAGGTGCGTACGGAGACGCGCGAGGGACAGCAGGGCTGGATGTCGGCGGACATCGACGCGGTGTCGATCGGCCACGACCTCGCCCGGGGCACGTCCGCCTTCCGGCGCGCGCAGCGACCGGAGCAGGCCTCCGTGCCGGAGCGTCCCGAGCCCAACTGGGAGAACCGGCCGGGTGACTCGCCCACCACGGGCGAGCCGGCGGCGCAATACGGCCTGCCCGCGGTGGTGATGACATGAGGTCAGCGGGCCGCCTCCGGTCCCGCCGCTGACCGAACCGGGGCTTATCGGTCGATGCGCGCCGAACATCCCCGGTGGATTTGTCGATAAGCCCTGTTCGAAAAGGTCCCTGCGATAACGATTCCGAGTCGGATCACTCCTCCGACGCGATCACCGGCGAGCGCGCTCCGTCGCCTCCTTAGGATGCCGGGCATGGCTCCCGGGGCTCTCGGGGCCGGTGATTCTGCTGGTGGGACCATCAGCCCCCCACGTCAACGGGTCCCGCTCGGAAAGGATTTCGGTGTTTGTTTCGTTCTCCGTGCGGTCCGCACGCGGGCCGGTCCGCCTCGCCGCAGGGACGCTGGTGTCCGGACTCGCCGCCACGGCCGTACTGGCCGGCGCCGGGACGGCAGCCGCCGACGACGGGGAGACGGCACCGGGCCACAGCGGGGCGGCCGCGACCATAAGCGGGCTCAAGACGTACGGCACCGCCGTGATACACGGCGCCGACGGGGAGCAGCAGGTGTCGGCGGGGCTGTTCGAGATGTCCGTCGAGGGCGGCGGCATGCTGCAGACGTACTGCGTCGACGTCCGGACGCCCACGCAGAAGGACGCCAAGTACCACGAGACCGCCTGGAGCGGGACCTCGCTGGGCACCAACAAGGACGCCGGCCGCATCCACTGGATCCTGCGGAACTCCTACCCGCAGGTGAACGATCTCGCGGCGCTCGCGAAGAAGGCCGGCGTGCGCGGCCGGCTCACCGAGCAGGACGCGGCGGCCGGCACCCAGGTGGCCATCTGGCGGTACTCCGACGGCGTCTCCGTGGACGCCGTCGACCCCCAGGCCGAGCAGCTCGCCGACTACCTGCAGAAGAACGCCCGCGGCCAGGCGGAGCCGAAGGCGTCGCTGGCCCTGGACCCGCCGGCGGTCTCCGGCCGCCCGGGTGAGCCGATCGGCCCGGTGACGGTGCGCACGGACGCGCGCAGCGTCACCCTCTCCCCGCCGGCGGACGCCGCCACGAGCGGGGTGCGGATCGTGGACGGGAAGGGCGAACCCGTCACCACCGCCACCGACGGCAGCCGGATCTTCTTCCAGGTGCCCGAGGACGCGGCGTCGGACACCGCCGAGCTGACCGCGCAGGCCTCGACGACGGTGCCGGTCGGCCGCGCCTTCGTCTCCGACAGCCGGAGCCAGACGCAGATCCTGGCCGGGTCCAGCGAGTCGACCGTCTCGGCGACGGCGAGCGCGACCTGGGCGCTCGAAGGCGCGATACCCGCGCTGTCCGCCCGCGAGAACTGCGCCGAGGGCGGTGTGGACGTCACCGTCGCCAACCAGGACGACGAGCCGTTCACCTTCCGACTGGCGGGCGCGGAGCACACCGTCGCGGGCGGCGCCTCCCGGACGGTGACGGTCCCGCTGACCGAGGACCGGTCGTACGACTTCACGGTCGAGGGACCGGACGGCTTCGAGCGGCGCTTCACCGGCATGCTCGACTGTGTGACCCGGTCCGCCGAGACCGGCACCACCACCCACACCCTCACCGGCCCGGCCCCCACTCCCGTCGTCGACGTCCCCGCCGACACCAACCTCGCCGCGACCGGGTCCTCCGGCGCCACCCCGTGGATAGCCGGCACCGCGATCGCCCTGGTCGTCGTCGGCGGCGCGGGCCTGGTCGTCGCCCGCCGCAGGCAGACCTCGCCGGGAGACTGAGGCCGCCGGGCGGACCCCGGACCGGCGCCACCCGGCCCGACGGGTCCCCCCCCCGGGGGAGCGGTCGGGCCCCGGGCGGGGCTTCTCCCGCCGATGAGGGACGGGTCAGGCGGCTCGGGCCGTGTCCGGGCCGTCGCCCCGCCCGGCCGTGGCCCGAGCGGCGGACCGTCCGGCCGCGCCGCCACCGGCGCTCACTCCGCCGCGCGGGGCCCGGGCGGCGCTGCCGTCGGCCTCGAACCGCCCGTCGCGCAGCTCGAAACGCTCGGGGGCCGAGCAGCCGATCGACGGGGTGATCAGCAGGCTCACGGCGAGGGGCGCCGGGTCGGTGCCGGCCGTCGAGAACTCGCAGACCGCGCCCCGCCCGGTGACGGGGAACCAGAACCAGCCGTCCACCGCGCCGACCCGTACCTCGTCCGACAGCACGAAACGGCCGTGCTGCCGGACGAACGCGCTCAGATGGACGGAGGCATTCAGGGGGTCGGCGGTGGACCGGACCGCGGTCAGGGTGAACTTGACGTCCCCGTCCGCGCCCAGGACCGAGGACGCGATCCGTCTGGTCTCGGCCGCCCGCCCGTCGCGGGCTGCCCCTTCGGTGCTTCCGGCAGGGGCGGTCAGCACGGCGGCGGCCGCCGTGGCGGCGACGAGCACCGCACCGCCGCGCACGAGCGCGGCCATGTGTATCGGCACGATTCCTCCCTGATGCCCAGGCGTCTTCCTCACGCACCAGTGCACTCTTCTCCTTCCACCCGGCAACGGGGAAACCGGATGAATCACCCGTTCGCGCGCGCCGCGTCACCCGATCGAATGGCGCCCGGGACGTCGCCGAATCCGGCCCGGTTCCGGCGGAAGGCCGGCCGACAGCGGTCGGGTGCCGGTCCTGCGTCACCTGTGCGGTGCTTCTTCCCGTCTCGCCCTCCGGGGTGCTCACCTGCGTAAACGATCGAGGGGGTGCGGTCGCCGGATGATCCATTTGCCCGTACGGGGTGTTGCATATGCGGTGTTTTGCCGCTTTTCTCATGGGCGAAGCACGACAAGGACGCCGCGCATCCCGGCCGGCCACCGCTTCCCTGGAGGAACTCCATGCGCATCACGTGTGTAGGCGCCGGCATCGGTCTGGTTCTCGGCGCCGTCGGTCTGTCGAGCCCGGCCGCGGCAGTCGCGAGCGACCCCGCCGGCGATTCGGGCGTCCACATCAGCACGAGACGTGCCGCCCCGGGCTCCACCGTCCGCGTCAGCACCACGGCCTGCGGCTCGGAGACCTACGGGAAGGGCGAGTCCGAGGCGGGAGGCCAGTTCCACCTCCTCCCGGGCGACCGCGAGGGCGTCCTGACCGGCGAGTTCCAGGTGCCGAGCGGAACCGAGCCCGGTGCTTACACCGTCACCCTGAAGTGCCCGCCCCGCATCAAGGTCACCGGCACGTACCTGGTCGGCACCGGCAACCCCAGCGGAGCGGTCGACGCCGGTTTCGGGGCGGGCGACGACAGGGGCGCACAACTCGCCCTGGGGGCGGCGCTGCTCGCCGGGGCCGCCGCCGGAGGCGCGATCAGGATGCGCCGTCGCCCGGCCGGCGCCCGCACCTGACGTCCTGCTCCCTGGACCCGAGCCCCGGGCCCGTGTCGGTCCGGGGCCCGGGTCGCACCCCGTCCTCCCACATCCCGGTCGCGAAGCGGAGGCGCCAGAGCGATGGCACCCGGCGACGAACCCGTCGGCCCTTCTTCCCCGGTCGATCCTCCTCCCCCGGCCACCCCCTCCACCACGTTCCTCGCCTGCACCCTGCTGATGGGCTTGCTGCTGGTGGTCACGGCGCTCCGGGGCGAACACCCTCCGCAACCCTCGACCGAGCAGTCCTTCTCCTCCCCCCTGCGGGCCGGTCCCAGCGCCACCGCCCCGGCCCCCTCCCCCTCCGCGCCGGCGCTGCCCCCGTCCGATCCGGTCCGGCTGTGGATCCCCGCCATCGGCGTGAACGCCCCGATGACGGAACTGACCCTCGACGGGACGGGGGCGCTGCGCCCGCCGCCGGCGGACATGCCGGCCTTCGCCGGGTGGTACGGCGACGGCACGCCCCCCGGCTCGGTGGGGACGGCCGTCACGACGGGACACGTCGACACCCGGGAAGGTCCCGGGGTCTTCTACCGGCTCGGGACGCTGGACAAGGGCGACACCGTCGAGATCACCCGGGAGGACCGGCGGACGGCGGTCTTCACCGTCGACGCCGTGGAGTTCTACGACAAGGAGGCGTTCCCGGACGAGAAGGTCTACGGCAGTTCCCGCCGGCCCGAACTGCGCGTGATCACCTGCGGGGGCGAGTACACCGAAGGCGACGGCTACCAGGGCAATGTCGTGGTCTACGCGACGCTGACCGACGTGACCTGACCCCACCGGGCCGACCCGCCCGTCACGCCCCGGCCCCGGACGCCGTGGGACCCGAGGGTGCTCGACGGCGACCGGCGGTGACGGGCGGTGCGCGATCACCGTCCGTGAAACCGCAGGTCGGGGCAGTCGACCCGGACGCGTTTCCGCGCAGGGGTGGCGGTACGGCAAGATGGGGTGTATCTGCCCACTGCCTGATTTCAAGCTGCCGGACGGTTTCTCTTGGCTGAGTTCATTTACACCATGCGCAAGGCGCGCAAAGCGCACGGCGACAAGGTGATCCTCGACGACGTCACCCTGAGCTTCCTGCCGGGAGCGAAGATCGGTGTCGTCGGTCCGAACGGCGCCGGTAAGTCGACCGTTCTCAAGATCATGGCGGGCCTGGAGCAGCCGTCCAACGGTGACGCCTTCCTCACCCCCGGTTACACCGTGGGCATCCTGCTCCAGGAGCCCCCGCTGAACGAGGACAAGACCGTCCTGGAGAACGTCCAGGAGGGTGTCGCCGAGGTCAAGGGCAAGCTCGACCGGTTCAACGAGATCGCCGAGCAGATGGCGACCGAGTACACCGACGAGCTCATGGACGAGATGGGCAAGCTGCAGGAGCAGCTCGACCACGCAGGCGCCTGGGACCTCGACGCCCAGCTGGAGCAGGCCATGGACGCCCTGGGCTGCCCGCCCGGCGACTGGCCGGTCGCCAACCTCTCCGGTGGCGAGAAGCGCCGCGTGGCGCTGTGCAAGCTGCTGCTCGAGGCCCCCGACCTGCTGCTGCTCGACGAGCCCACCAACCACCTCGACGCCGAGTCGGTGAACTGGCTGGAGCAGCACCTCGCCAAGTACGAGGGCACCGTCGTGGCCGTCACCCACGACCGGTACTTCCTGGACAACGTCGCCGGGTGGATCTGCGAGGTCGACCGCGGCCGGCTGCACGGCTACGAGGGCAACTACTCCAAGTACCTGGAGACCAAGGCCACCCGCCTCAAGGTCGAGGGCCAGAAGGACGCCAAGCGGCAGAAGCGGCTCAAGGAAGAGCTCGAGTGGGTGCGGTCCAACGCCAAGGGGCGGCAGGCCAAGTCCAAGGCGCGTCTGGCCCGGTACGAGGAGATGGCCGCCGAGGCCGACAAGATGCGGAAGCTGGACTTCGAGGAGATCCAGATCCCGCCGGGGCCGCGCCTGGGCAACGTCGTCGTCGAGGTCAACAACCTCAGCAAGGCCTTCGGTGAGAAGGTGCTCATCGACGACCTCAGCTTCACGCTGCCGCGCAACGGCATCGTCGGGGTCATCGGGCCGAACGGCGCCGGCAAGACCACGCTGTTCAAGATGATCCAGGGCATCGAGGAGCCGGACTCCGGTTCCATCAAGGTCGGCGAGACCGTCAAGATCTCGTACGTCGACCAGAGCCGGGAGAACATCGACCCGAAGAAGACGCTGTGGGCGGTCGTCTCCGACGAGCTCGACTACATCAACGTCGGCCAGGTCGAGATGCCCTCGCGGGCCTACGTCTCCGCGTTCGGCTTCAAGGGCCCGGACCAGCAGAAGCCGGCCGGGGTGCTCTCCGGCGGTGAGCGCAACCGGCTGAACCTCGCGCTCACCCTCAAGCAGGGCGGCAACCTGCTGCTCCTCGACGAGCCGACCAACGACCTCGACGTCGAGACGCTCTCCAGCCTGGAGAACGCCCTCCTCGAGTTCCCCGGGTGCGCCGTGGTCGTCTCCCACGACCGGTGGTTCCTGGACCGGGTCGCCACCCACATCCTCGCCTACGAGGGCGACTCCAAGTGGTTCTGGTTCGAGGGCAACTTCGAGTCGTACGAGAAGAACAAGGTCGAGCGGCTCGGCCCGGACGCCGCGCGCCCGCACCGCGCCACCTACAAGAAGCTGACCCGGGGCTGATCCCTTGCGGCACATCTACCGCTGCCCGCTGCGCTGGGCGGACATGGACGCGTACGGCCACGTCAACAACGTGGTGTTCCTCCGCTACCTGGAGGAGGCCCGCATCGACTTCCTGTTCCGCCCGGAGAAGGACTTCAAGCAGGGGTCCGTGGTGGCGCGCCACGAGATCGACTACAAGCGGCAGCTCGTCCACCGGCACCACCCGGTCGACATCGAGCTGTGGGTCACGGAGATCAGGGCGGCGTCCTTCACCCTCGCCTACGAGGTGAAGGACGACGACCTCGTCTACGTCCGCGCGTCGACGGTGATCGTGCCGTTCGACTTCGAGGCGCAGCGTCCGCGCCGGATCACCGCCGAGGAGCGCGCGTTCCTCCGGGAGTACGCGGACGACACCGCCGGTGCAGAGGAGGAGGCCGTCGCCGCATGACGGTGCTCCACCTCGCCGACGAGGGGGAGGCCGCGGACCTCGCGGCCTTCCTCTCCCGGCTGCTGCACTACGACCGTTCCGCCGCGGTGCGGCTGCAGGCGGCCGGTACGGCGCTCGCCGTCTTCGGCCGGCCCCCCTCCTTCGAGGTGCTCGCGATCCGCGCGGCACGGCTCGCGAAGCCGTACGAGGACGGACTGGACGTCACCCTGGACGTGACCGTGTCCGCCGGTGAGCTGCTGGAGTCGGTGGACGAGACCGCCGCCACGGCCGCCGTGCCGGGCGCGGTGACCGGCCCGCCGTGGGCCGGGGTGCTGCCGCCGCGCGGCGGCTGGCGGGCCGAACCCGGACTGCCGGAGCCGCGGGAGCTGCGCGGGCTGGTCGCCGCGTCGGTCGCCGAGTTCCGGTCCCGCACGGAGGAACTGGCGCCCGGGAGCCGTACGCGGGCGGAGTTCGACCGGATCGGCCGGGAGATCTGGTCCCGCACGGTCGCGCGGACCCCGCTCCCGGTGCGCGCGGTGCACGCCGCCCAGTCGCTGGGGTTCCTGCGGGGCGACGAACAGGGGCTGTTCTCCTCGGGGGCGTGGCTGAGGCTGCGCACGCCGTACGGGTCGGTCGCCGTGCGCCGGACGGGACTCGGGGCGCTGGGCCTCAGCGTCCGCTGAGGCCGGCCCGCCGGGACCGGCCCGCTCACCGCCCTTCGCTGTCGTCCGGGCGGACGGCGATGTGGTCGGGTTCCAGTTCCAGCGCGACGCGGTCACGCATGCCCAGCGCCTTCGTGTACTCGGCGGGCAGCTGGAGGCGTCCGGCGCGGTCCAGCATGGCGTACTCGCGGGCGACGACGGTCTCGTGGCCGGTGGCCGCGTCCACCTCGCTGCGGCGCAGCACCTCGGTGGAGGTGCGGCCGTCGCGGATGGCGACCGTGCGACGGACCTCGCTCGCCACCGCCTGGTCGTGGGTGACGATCACGATGGTCGTGCCGAGCCGTTCGTTCGCGGTGCGGAACGCGGCGAAGATCTGCTCCGCGGTGTGGGAGTCGAGCTCGCCGGTGGGCTCGTCGGCGAGGAGCACGGAAGGGGCGCCCGCGAGGGCCACCGCGATGGCGACGCGCTGCTGCTGGCCGCCGGACATCTCGTGCGGGCGACGGTCACGGCAGTCCGCCACCTCCAGCAGCTCCAGCAGCTCCAGCGTGCGTTCGGCGCGGGCCCGGCGCGCGGTCCGCGACCGGCCGCGGCGGCCGGCCAGCTGCATCGGCAGGGCGACGTTCTGCGCCGAGGTCAGATAGGGCAGCAGGTTGCGGGAGGTCTGCTGCCAGACGAAGCCGACGACCTCACGGCGGTAGGCGAGGCGGTCCCGTGCGGTCATCGTGAGCAGATCACGGCCGGCCACGCGGGCCGCGCCGGCCGTGGGGGTGTCCAGGCCGGCCAGGATGTTCATCAGGGTCGACTTCCCGCTGCCGGACGCGCCCACGAGCGCCATCAGCTCGCCCTCCCGCACCAGGAGGTCGAGCCCCTGGAGCGCCTGCACCTCCACCCCGTCCGCGGTGAAGACGCGGACCAGGCGGTCGCAGGTGATGAGCGCGTCATGACCGTAGGCCGGGCGGTCGCGGCCGGCGGTGGCGCGGTCGGCCAGTTCGGCCAGGGTGGGGTTCGAGGTCATCGGACGCCTCCTGAGCGGGGGTCGGTCGGTCGGGGCCGCGGATGTCCGGCGCACGGCGGGGCCCCGCGGCGCCGCCCTCCGCCGTCCGGCCTCACCGGGCGTCCCCCACCCTCAGCTCCCGGACCGACCCCCGGCGCCCCGTCCACCACGCCTGCACCACCGCGACCCCGACGGTCAGCACCACGACCGCCAGCGCCGGCACCAGCAGCGACAACGGATCGGTGCGCAGCGCCGCCCGCCCCGCCGAGGACGCGGTGGCGGGCAGGGCGACGGCGGTCAGGTCGATGCCGGGGGCGAGCAGCCGGATGGTGGCCCACGCGGTGAGGATCCCGCCCAGCGCCGCGAGCAGCGCCTGCGGCAGGGACTCCAGGACGAGCAGGCGGCGTCCCTGGGCGCGGGTGAGGCCCATGGTGCGCAGCCGGGCGAGCAGCGCCGCCCGTTCGGGCGCCGCGCGCACCAGCGTCAGCAGCAGCGCGAGGGCGGCGTAGCCGGCGCCCGCCGCCACCGCCGCCGCGTACACGCGCTCGGCGCCGGACTGGAGGGGCGAGTCGACGTAGCCGGCACGTTCCTCGGCGCGCAGCCGGACCGGTGTCCCGCCGCCCGCCGCCGCACGCAGCGCGGCCCCGTCCAGACGGTCGCCGGTCACCAGCAGCAGGGTCGTCCGGGCGGACCGGGCGGAGAGCCCCGACCGGTCCACGACCAGGAACTCCCTGCCGACGACCGCGGGGGTCCGCTCGCGCACCAGCGCGATCCGCACGGTGACGGAACTGCCGTCCTCCATGCGCACGGGGAACGGCCGGGTGCCGTGGCGTTCGGCGACCCCGGGCGAGGCCAGGGCGGGCAGGACCTCCGACGGCCCGGACGCCTCCAGCGCCCCGCGGTCGAAGGCGCCGATCCCGGTGTGCCGGGCGAGGGTGGAATAGCCGGCCGGGTCGACGCCGGCCACCGGCACCGTCCGCGTGCCGTTCCCGGGCTGGGCGAACCTGACGACACCCGCGGCGGTGACCTCCCGCACGCCGGGTGTGCGGCGGACCCGGTCGGGCAGGTCGGACGGCAGGCGGTAGGGCGACTCGACGCGGGCGTCGGCGCCGACGGTGAGCACGGCCGCGCGCTCCCGGGCGTCGGCCACGCCGGCGAGCACGGACCCGCCGAAGGCGGCGGTGGTCAGCGCGGTCAGCAGTCCCAGCAGGGGCAGCACCGCGGAGCCCGGGGCACGGCTCGCACGGGCCAGGGACAGCGGGCCGACCGCACCCCGCAGCCGCCTCGCCGGACGGGCCAGCCCGCGCAGCGGCAGCGGGTACAGCCGTACCAGCACGAAGGCGGCGATCGTCCCCACCAGCACCGGTGCCAGGGACACCAGATGGTCGCCGGAGTCCGCCGTGCCGCGCGTGCGCAGCGCCACGACCGCGCCCACGGTCAGCACGAGCAGGGTGACCTCGACGACCGTGCGGCGCCGTGACGGGCGTGCCAAGACGACGTCCTCGCGGGCGCCGTGCACGCGGACGGACCGGTGCGCGACGGCGGCCCGCAGGGGCAGGGAAAGACAGCCGAGGAGGGCGACGGCGCCCGCAGCGGCCACGGCGTACCCCGGCCGGGCGTCGCGGACCGCGAGGTGGGCGGCCGCCTGGCCGAGGGCGGCCGCGGGCTCGGCGACCACCGCCGTCTCGGCGAGCAGCCGGCCGGCGACGCCGCGCAGGGACCCGCCGCGGGCGCGCAGCAGGGTGAGCTCGGCGCGGCGCCGGTCCGCGGCCAGTCCGCCCGCCATCAGCAGGACCACGGCGGCGACCGCACCGGTGCCGAGGGCGGCGACGGAGACCACCGGGCCGATGGCGGAGCGCAGCGCGGTGTACTCGGCGAGCACGTCGTCCAGTTCGGTGCCCGCCGCGACGTCGGACGAGGTGGCCGAGCGCATCCGCTGGAGGGCCGGACCGGACTCCAGGGACGCGACGGCGGACTTCAGGCGGGCCGCGTCGTAGCCGTGCAGGGCGGTGGCGGCCGGGGCCAGCTGCCAGTAGCGCCAGGGCTCCCCGGCGGTGCCGAGCAGTGCCGGGGCCGCGTCCGGCGGGAGCAGCACCGTTCCCAGCCAGTACTCCCGGAGGTCCGGGTCGCCGGGCAGGACGGTCAGGCCCGGGGTGCGCAGCAGGGGGTCGGTGGACCAGTACGCGCCGCGGGGCTCGCGCGGTTCGACGATGCCGGTGATCCGGATCCTGAGCGGCGCGCGCTCCGCGCCGGGGACGTCCAGGACGGAACCGACCCCGATGTTCAGCTTCTCGGCGGTGTCGGTGGTGACGGCGCCCTCGACGCTCCCCGTCGCCGCGGTGACGGTGCCCGGGGCCACGGGCAGCCGGCCCTCGCGCGGGCGGGAGTGGTCGCCGAGCCCGTCCTGCGCGACGAACGAGAGCCGCGCGGGCAGCCCGTCCGGCCGGGGCAGCCAGGGCTCGTGCATCACCTGCTCCTCGGAGGTGCGCACCCCGTGGGTGGACTGCTCCGGGTCGACGGGCAGGGACCGCGGGGCCAGGCCGAGGACCGCGGAGTGGCCCGCGCGCATCGCGTCCGCGCGCACGGCCGCCTCGCGTTCCTCCGGGGACAGGCCGTAGCCGGGCTGCCGGTCGACCAGCAGCACCGTGGTGCGGGGAGGTCCGGCCGACTCCAGGGCCCGGTGCAGGCCCGTGTCGCCGTACCGGTCGACGGCACGCGGCAGCACGGCGGCCAGGAACGCGGTCACCGCCACCAGCAGCGCCAGGGCCAGCGCGGCGCCGGGGGCGGACCGCATCCGGGTGCGCACCCAGGGGGCGACCGTCCTCGGTCTCGGGGACCGCGCGCTCACCTCACTCACCTCCCCGTTCCCGCAGCGACGTCACCGGGTCCGCGCGGCGCACCGCCAGGGCGGCCGTGACCAGCAGCGGCGCCGCGGCCACGGCGGCCAGCAGGACGGCCACCCGCCCGGCCGGCAGCTCCACCAGCACCTGGGGGACCGGCCGGGAGGCCTCCGAGGTCAGCATGGTCAGCGGGATCACGGCCCGCGCCAGCACCGCGCCGAGCAGCGTCCCGACCGCCAGCGCCAGACCGACCAGCACCCCGTGCTCGACGATCACCACGCGGGCCAGCCGCCGGCGTGACGCGCCCAGGGCGCGCAGCACCGCGAACTCGGCGGACCGCTCCCGCAGCGCCCCGGCCGCGCTCACCGCGAACCCGACCGCCGTCAGCGCCGCCGCCGCGAAGACCGCCGCGGTGAACGCCGCCTCGGGTCCCGCGCCGAACGGGTCGCCGCGCAGCCGTGCGGCGATCTCGTCCCGCACCACCACCTGGGACGGCTCCACGTCGGGCCGGTCCCGCAGCGCCGCGGCCACCCGGGCCGAGGCGCCCGGCTCGGTCCGCAGCCACCACTCGGTGGGCGGCACGCTCTCGCCGCGGCCGGCCTGGAGCACCCGGTTGACCGACCGCAGGTCGAGCAGCAGGGCCCCGCCGTCGTCCGTCCCCCCGGCCGGCGCGGACGGCAGTTCCCGCACCGACCGGACGATCCGCACCGGCACGGTGGAACCGTCGATCGTCACGTCCACGCGCTGCCCGGTGCGGGCGCTCGTCGAGGCCAGGTAGCGGTCGGTGGCCACGCCGGCGACCTCGGGCGCCCCGGGCTGCGGCACCTGCAGCCGGACGGTGAGCGACAACGCCGTCCAGGAGTCGTGCTCCGGTACGTAGCCGGTGCCGTAGACGAAGGTCAGCGGTCCGGTGCCGACCGGCCGGGGGCGGGTCGGGCCGGTCCCCGGGGCGGAGGACGGCGCGGTGCCGCCGGTCCGCGCGGACAGGGCCCAGTCGGCGGAGCCGTCGGGCAGCGCCAGCGGCCGGGTCCGGCCGCCGGAGTCCGCGGCGGTCAGCGAGGCCACGGTGAAGCGGTGCTCCTCGGCCCGCCCGACCGGCTGGTCCAGGTCGAGCTGCAGTCCGGTCAGCGTCAGCGCGCCCGGGGGCGTCTCGGCGACGGCGGACAGGTCCAGGGTGAGCGTGTGGGTCCGTCCGTCGACGGGGAGCCGGCCGAAGGTGAGCTTGTGCGGCGTCCCGTAGCGGTCCTCCAGGGTGGCCCTGACCTCGACCGCCGTGCCCGCCCCCGCGCCCCGGACGCGGGCCGCCAGCGCCAGGCGCGCGGTGTCCGCCGGGACCCGCACGCCCGCCGCCCCGCCCTTCGGCGCCAGGCCGTCCAGGAGGGTGTCCGCCGATCCGGAGGCCAGGTCGGGACGGATCAGCACGGTCCCGGCCGCGTGCGCGGTGTCCAGCGCCAGCACGGTCGCCGTCCGGTTGCCGGACAGCGTGACCGGCGTGCGGTACGCCGGCGCGGCGGCGCTCACGCCGGGGACGGCCGCGTACGCCTGGGTGCGGCCCGGCCCGCTCTCCCCGGCGGCGAGCACCCGCACCGGGGCGCCGGCCCGGAAGTCCGCCTGGTCGTCCTGCGAGCGCTGCCAGGAGGAGCCCTGGCCGATCGCCAGCATGCCCAGCGCCACGGCGAGCACCAGCAGCAGCACCGGGCCGGTCCCGCGTGTCGGGCGGCGGCCGAGCTGCCAGCCCGCCAGCGCCCCCGGCAGCCCGCGGCCGCGGGCCGCCCGGCGTTCGGCCAGCCGCGCCACCGGTGGCAGCAGGCGCAGCGTCAGCACCGTGCCGGCCAGCAGGGCCAGCGCCGGGGCCGCGACGAGCAGCGGGTCGACGTCGAGGTCGCGGCCGACCACACCGGAGGGCCGGCCGCTCAGCTGCCCGTACGCGACGGCCGCCACCGCCAGCAGTCCCAGGTCCGCGCCCGCGCGCACCACGCCGGGCAGGGGCCTGGCGCGGCCGGCCGCGAAGGAGGAGGCGAACGCGGGGACCGTGGCGGCCAGCGCACAGCCCAGGGCCACACCCGCGGCCACCAGCCACACCGTGCCGCGCCCGGCGACCGCGCCGACGGAGGTGTCCAGGTCCAGCCCGGTCCGGGCCAGCGGGCCCCGCCCGGTGAGCAGCCCGGTGAGCGGGCCCGCCAGCAGCGGGGCGCAGGCCGCCGCGGGCACGGCCAGCAGCAGCGCCTCCATCGCGGCGAGCCGGGTCACCTGGGCGCGGGAAGCACCGCGCGCCCGTAGCAACCGGGTCTCGGCCGCGCGTTCGGCGCTCAGCAGCCGGGTCACCAGGAACAGGGCGCAGCCGGCCAGCAGGACCAGCTGCAGGGCGATGACCAGCAGGGTCGAGCGGGAGACGAGCAGGGAGCGTTCGACCCGGTCCAGCACGGCGGGCAGTGCGCTCGTCGCCGTCGCGGTGCCGCCCTCCACCCCGTCCTCGGACAGGGCGGAGGCGCCGCGCCGTACCGCCTCACGCAGCGCGTCGATCCGTTCCGCGTCCACCGCCGAGAAGTCGGCCGAGGCCAGCCAGCTCGTCGTGTCGACACCGATCCGGTCCCCGGTGAGCACCGAGGGGTGGGCGAGCAGCGGGCCGTACGTGGTGAAGTCGACCTCGACGACCCCGCGGCCCCTCAGGTCGTCCAGCCGCCAGTAGGGCGCGGTGGTGTCCACCGGCCGGTACACACCGGTGAGCCGCACCCGCACCGCCGGCCCGTCCAGCCGGTCGGCCAGGGGGATGCGGGCACCCGGTTCCAGACCGAGGGCGCGGGCGGCGTTCTCCGGCAGGGCGGCCTCGACCGTCGTGCCGTCGGCCGCCCGGGGCGTCCGCCCCTCGGTGATCCGCACCTGGGTGCGGTCCAGCGCCGCGAAGTGCGTCAGGCCGGGGGTGTCCGCACCGGCGGGTCCGCCCGGCGGGCGCAGGGAGCGGGGCAGGGTGTACGGGCCGGAGCGGGTCAGGGTGCGCAGGGTCACCGGCAGCCCGTCGAAGGCCTTCCGGGCGCCCTCGCGCACGGCGGCGTCGGCCGCGGCGCGACGGTCCGCGGGAACGTCGGCCTCGACGACGAGCGCGGTGCCGGCGGCGTCGTGCGGGTCCGCCAGGGCCCGGCGCAGGGCCGCGTCGCCGATCGACGCGGAGTAGGCGGTGAGGGTCGCCAGGACCGCCGTGGTCAGCAGGACGGTGAGCAGGGCGGCCCCGAGGAGCGGCCAGTGAGCCCGCGCGCGGGCGAGGACGAACCTCGCCGACCCCCCTGCGGCCGCCACCCGACCCCCCGTGGTTGTCCGGACCTCCGGGTGATGTTGTCAGAGGCGACCGGCCGCGGGAAAGCGCTTGGGGTACGGGCTTGACCGGATCGTGATCGCATTCCGGCGACAGATCTCCGGAATGCGATCGGAATGTTTCCGTCCGGTCCGGCCGGACGCGGGGGTCAGCCCTCGCTGTTGATCATCGACGCCGCCGCGTACGTCAGGTACTTCCACAGGGTCTGTTCGTGCTCCTCGGACAGGCCCAGTTCGTCGACGGCGTCGCGCATGTGCTTCAGCCACGCGTCGTGCGCCGCCCGGTCGACCTTGAACGGGACGTGGCGCATCCGCAGGCGCGGGTGGCCGCGGTTCTCGCTGTACGTGGTCGGGCCGCCCCAGTACTGCATGAGGAACAGCGCGAGCCGCTCCTCGGCCGGGCCCAGGTCCTCCTCGGGGTACATGGGCCGCAGCAGCGGATCGTCGGCCACCCCCGCGTAGAAACGGTGGACGAGCCGGCGGAAGGTCTCCTCCCCGCCGACCTGCTCGTAGAAGGTCTGCTCCTGAAGCGTGCCGCGCCGAATCTCTGTCACGCCGTCCATGGTCTCAGACGCCACGGCATAGGACCCGAGTCCTAGGACCTCCCCGCCGAGGGGGACGGGCGGGCCGCGGCGCGAACGCCGCGGTCCGCCCGCCGACGGTCAGCCCCGGCGGATGGTGATCGTCGTCCAGGCGCCCACGTGGACCCGGTCGCCGTCCTGGAGCGGGACCGGGACGAACGGCTGGATCGGCTCGTCCGAGCCGTTGACCGTCGTGCCGTTCGTCGAGTTCTGGTCGACGACCGCCCAGGTGCCGTCCGGCTGCTGCACCAGCACCGCGTGCTGGTGGGAGACGCCCGGGTCCTCCGGCGGGGTCGACAGATCGATGTCGGGGGTGTCGCCGGTGGAGTGGCGGCGGCGCCCGATGGTGATCTGGTTGCCGGTGAGCTGGCGCTGCTGCTCGGGCGAGTACGCGGGCAGGTTCAGCCCGGCGGCCTCGGGGCCGGAGCGCTGCATCATCGCCATGAAGTACTCGCGGTCCGGACCGATGGTCGCGGTCCAGGTCGCCGGGCCCTGCGGCGGACGGGGCTGCTGCGGGAAACCGCCGGGTCCGGGCGGCGCCTGGGTCGCACCGGGCTGCGGGTAGCCGTAGCCGCCGGGCCGGCCGGGGCCGTTCGGGCCGCCGGGACCGGGAGCGCCGGGTCCGCCGGCCGGCGGGGGGATCACCCAGTCGTCGTCACCGCCGCCGAAGGACGGTCCGCCCGGCTGCGGACGGCCGGTCTCCTGCGGGAATCCGGGCGGGGCCGGGGGTCCGGGCTGGAACGCCTGAGGGGCACCGGGACCGCCGGGACCGCCAGGACCGCCGGGGCCGTTCGGTCCACCGGGACCGCCGAAGCCACCGGGACCGTTGGGACCACCGGGACCGCCGAAGCCACCAGGACCGTTCGGTCCGCCGGGGCCACTGGGGCGGCCGGGGCCTCCGGGACCGTTCGGTCCGCCGGGGCCGTCGAAGCCGCCGGGGCCACTGGGGCGGCCGGGGCCACCGGGACCGTTCGGTCCGCCGGGGCCGTCGAAGCCGCCGGGGCCACTGGGGCGGCCGGGGCCACCGGGACCGTTCGGTCCGCCGGGACCGCCGGGGCCGTCGAAGCCGCCGGGACCACTGGGGCGGCCGGGACCACCGGGCCCGCCCGGGCCGGGCGGGGGCGGTACCGGGCGTGACGGGTCGCCGCCGAAGCCCGGCGGGCCCGGCGGGATCGGTTCGGCGGGACGGTTCACCTGCGAGGGGCGCGAGCCCTGGTAGTCGTACGCGTCACCGCCACCGTACGACGGCCCGCCGGGCGGCTGCTGGAAGGGCCCGCCCGGACCGGGGGCCGGCGGACGCGGGGCGGCCGGGGTGTACGAGGTCGCCGTGTTCGTCAGGAAGTTCCACCGGCACTCCTCGCAGAACGGCGCGGCGCCCTCGCGGGGCGTACGGCACTGCGGGCACAGCTCCGGCGGCCGTCCGCCGCCGGGGCCACCGGGCCCGCCGAAACCACCGGGGCCGCCGGAGGGCCCGCCGGGCGGCGGGAATCCGTAACCGCCACCGGGCGCGGGCGGCGGGGGAGGAGGTGGGGGCACGGCACCCGCCATGCGGTGACCGCACACCTCGCACCAGTCGTCGGAACCCGACTGGTGTCCGTTCGGGCAGGTCGGCATGTCGGCGCTTCCCCCTCTCCTTGTCCGGCCGGTTCCGGCCGGTTTCTCCAACCCCGAGGGGTCGGGCTCGATTACTTACGGATCACTTCTTTACACGGACAGTCTTGGTGGACCGGGTCTCGAGCGTCATCTCGTCGGCCTCCTCGACCTTCGTCTTCAGTCGCACAGTACCGGTCGCGGCGTCGACCACGTCCACCACCTTCGAAAGCAGTTTCGCAGTGTCCGCGTTGCCGGACGCGCTCGCGAGCTGCACGGCCCTGCCCAGTTTGGCCGTCGCTCCGCCGACATCTCCCTCTTTGCGCAGATCGAGGCCCTGTCGGATGACTTCAGCCAGTTCCGCCTGCCCGGTGTAGTGGGCGACCTGGGGGTTGATCGCCGTCGAGGCGGCCAGGTCGTCCGTCCACACGGCCCGGACCAGGCCCTGCGCCCCGAGGTTGCGCGCCCCGCCCTCGGACGGCTGCGGGATCACCAGCGACACCCGGGCCGCCAGCATCTCCTGGCCGACGCCCGCGGGCGGCACCTCGACGCAGAGGTGGTAGTCGCGGGACTCGTCGCCCCAGGAACCCAGCGGGTAGTCGCCCGCGCGCGGGCCCGCCTCCGTGCGGCGGCCGGTCAGCTCCTCGACCGTCGGCGCGACCTGTTTGACGAATCTCACCGTCGTGCCGACCGGGGTCCACAGCCGCAGCGAGACGTCCGCGACCTCCTTGCCCATCGCCGTCTCCATCATCCGCGTGAAGTCCGCGGCGAGGCCGGCCGGGTCGGCGACGATGTCGGCGGTGCCGAGGAGGGCGGAGGCGACGGCTGTGACTTCTTTCACTTCCCAGTCGGTGCCCACCCCGCGGGCGTCACAGGTGAACCGTCCGGCGCAGGCGTCCAGGGCCGCCTTCAGGTCCTGCGGCGACTCGTGCTCGTTGCGGCCGTCGGTGAGCAGGATGCCGTGCCGGATCGCCACGTCCGCCGACGCCAGCAGCCGGTCGGCCAGCCGCAGCCAGGTGCCGATCGCCGTGCCGCCGCCCGCGTTCAGCTTCCGCAGCGCCTGCTTGGCCTGCTCGCGCGTGCCGGCGCCGGCGACCGCCAGACCGCCGCCGCCCGGATACACCTCCCTGGCCACGTGCGTGCCGCCGACCACCGCGAAGTTCACGCCGTCGCGCAGGGCGTCGATCGCGGCGGCCGTGGCGTCGCGGGCGTTGCGCATCTTGGTCGGCGGGTAGTCCATCGAGCCCGAGCAGTCGACCATGAGCACCACGGCCGCCGACGGCCCCTCGCCGGGCGCGTGGAGGCGGGGCGCCGCCACCGCGCTGCCGATGGTGCCGCCGCCGGTCGCGGTCACCGTGACGACGGCGTTGACCTCGCGCCCGCCCTCCGGCAGGTACTCGTTCTGGTACACGTCCACCGAGAACTGCGGCACGTTCGGTTTCGAGAAATTGGCCATGCCTGTCCGATCCCCCTTGGATGCCCCGGCGGCGCGGGGCGACGACGGATGACGGACCGGTCCCCTCCGGTCCGTCGAGGCTTCCGTGTGAGGGGTCTTCGCACGAGCGGCCCCTCAGGCCGATCCTGCCCCCTGCGGGACGGCCGGGAACGGCACGAGGGCCACTGTTACGTTGTCGTGCCCCCCGCCGTCGAGGGCGTGACCGACCAGCACCCGGGCGGCGTGCAGCGGCCGGGCGGCCGCGTCCGCGGGCACGGCCTCGGCCATCTCGTCGGCCGACTCCGCGTAGTTCCACAGGCCGTCCGTGCAGACCACGACCACACCGGGCCGGTCCGGCTTGAACGACGCGGTGTGCGGCTCCAGTTCGTACGCGTCGGCGCCGAGCCAGCCGGTGATCGCGTGCGCGCGCTGGTCGGCGTACGCCTCGGCCTCGCCCATCAGGCCCGCGGCGACCATCTGCGCGGCCCACGAGTCGTCCTCGGTGAGCCGGGCCGCCGGGGCGGAGCGGTCGAGCGGCACCCAGTAGACGCGGCTGTCGCCGACCCAGCCGACGACCAGCAGGCCGGACGTCACCACGGCGCCGACGATCGTGCACGCCGGGGCGTTCTGGTGCGGGGCGTGCTCGCGGGCCGTCGCGGGCTCGTCGGCCAGCGCGTCGACCGCCCCGGAGGCGGCGACGATCGCGTCGTGCATCGCCTGCTGCGGGTGCGTGCCGCGCGGCAGGGCCGCCAGCAGCGACTCACCCGCCGCGCGGGAGGCGGCCAGTGACGCCTCGTCGGGACGGGTCGCGGAGGAGACGCCGTCGCAGACGATCGCCACGGAGGCGGGGGAGCCGTCGGACAGCGTCGTGGTGCCGACCGTGAAGGCGTCCTCGTTGCGGTGGTGGCGCAGGCCGCGGTCGCTGACCGCGGCCACGGGGCCGCATTCCTGTTCCATGTGGTCCCGTTCGCGCGGCTGGGCGTGGCCGCAGTGCTCGCAGTAGCCGTCGTCGTCGACCCGGCCCGCACGGCAGGCCACGCAGACCGCGGTGCCGCCGGCGGCCGGCTGCCGCTCGGCCGCCACCCGCGGGTCCGGGGCCTGGAGCGGGTACTCGTCGGGCTGCGCGGGCGACGGATCGGCGGCCGCCCGCGTCTCCGGCTGCGCACGCCGGTCGAAGTGCACCCCGGACGACGGCGCGGGGGGCGCCGCCGGCGGGGGCGGCACGGGGGCGTCCTGGGCCGGTGTCCCGTGACCGGCCGGAGCGCCGGGCAGGGGGGAGTCGTCCGGGGCGGGCCGGGGCGGTGCGGCGGGCGGGGCCGGCGGGCGGGCGCCGGCCGCCGGGACCTGCGCCGGCACCGAGCCGTTCAGGGCGATCGTCGGCTCGTCCCGGGGCCGTGCGGGGACCACGGACAGGTCGTATCCGCACGCACCGCAGAAACGATCACCCGACTCGAGGGGCTCCTCGCAGCTCGGGCACTTCGACAGCGCGGCCTGCTGGGGCATCTGCGACATCCACTACACCCATGTCCGGGGGCGGTAACGATTGGCACGTTCCACCAGGTCGATCCTCTCCTCGCCGCTGCGCGCCAACCGGGCCAGCGTGCGGTACGAACGCTCCAGTCCGAAGCGCAGGCCCCGTTCGTCCAGGCCGCTGCCGAGCAGCGTCCGTCCCCCGGCGGCGGGAGGGGCGGAACCCTGGCCCCCGGAGAGTACCCAGTCCAGCCCGCAGCCGAGGACCTCCGCCGCCAACAGCTCGCGCCGCGCCGGGTCCAGACCGTACGCCTCCAGGGCCTCGACCTGCCCGGCGGCGGCGGTCAGGTCGTCCAGGAACGGCACGTCGCCGGCGGCGGCCGCACGCCCGCGCAGCCGCGCCCGGACGGACGCCGCCCGCGCGGCCGTGTAGTGGATGGAGGACTCCGGCACCGACAGCAGCGTCCGCACCGCGCCGTCGCGGTCCCCGGCCGCCAGCCGCACCCGGGCCAGCCCGAACGCGGCGCTCACATGGCTCGGGTCGGTCGCCCACACCAGGCGGTAGTACTCGGCGGCGTTGTCCAGCTGGCCCAGCACCTCCGCGCACACGCCGAGCGCCAGCTTCGGCGCGATCTCGCCGGGAAACGCGTCGTAGACCGCGTCGAAGGCGAGCGCGGCGCCCTCGTGGTCGCCGGTGACCAGCGAGGCCACCCCCCGGTACCAGACCACCCGCCAGTCGTCGGGGTCCCGTTCCTCCAGCGCGTCCAGCGCCGCCAGCGCGGCGGCCCGCTCCCCGGTCTCCAGCCGGGCGCGGATCTCCCGCAGCCGGGTCTCCACCGACGGGGCGGGCGCGGCGGCCAGCGCGTTGATCAGCTCCCCGGGCGCGGACGTCAGAAGGCCCGCGAGGAAACCGGCGTTGGGGTCGGAGGGGTGGACGTGCGGCACGGGCAGGGCGAGCACGGCGGCGGCGCAGTCGACGGGCTTGACCGGGGCGGCGGCGCCGGCGACGGGCGGGAGCGCGGGAGGCGCCCCCTTGCGGGCGCGGGCCGGGCGGGCACCCAGGCGGGAGACGTCACCGTCCAGCGCGGGGAACAACTCCGGGTCCATCACCCGCAGTTCCGGACCGAAGAGGGTGGACAGCGCGGGCCGGGCGCGGCCCGTCTGCAGGGAGACCACCTCGCGCAGCACGCCCGTCAGCTGCTCGGCCATCTCCTGCGCGGAGGCGAACCTGCGGGCCGGGTCCGGGTCGGTGGCGCGGACCAGCAGGCGGTAGAACGACTCGTACCGCCGGAACACCTCGATGGTGTCCGGGTCGGGCAGCGAGTCCGCGTAGACGTTCGTGTAGCCCTGGAAGTCGAACGTGAGGACGGCGAGCGTGCGCGCCACCGTGTACAGGTCCGACGCCACCGACGGCCCGACGTCGGCGACCTCGGGCGCCTGGTAGCCGATCGTGCCGTAGATGGCCGACTCCCCGTCGTCCATCCGGCGCACCGCGCCCATGTCGATCAGCTTCAGCTGGTCCTCGGTCTGGATCGCGTTGTCGACCTTGAAGTCGCAGTACAGCAGGTTGCGGCCGTGCAGGTGGCCGAGCGCCTCGAGGGCCTCGATGCCGTACGCGCAGGCCTGCTCCACCGGCAGCGGATCGCGTCTGCCCTCCGGCGTGCGGCGGCCGTTGGCGATCTCCTTCAGCGACTTGCCGCCCAGGTACTCCATGACGATGTAGCCGTCGAGGGAGCCGGTGCGCTGGTCGAGGTGCTCCACGAAGTTGTAGATCCGCACGATGTTGGCGTGCTCGATCTCCGCGAGGAAGCGCCGCTCGGAGATCGCCGCCGCCATCGCGTCCTGGTCGCCCGTGTCCAGCAGCCCCTTCAGCACCACCCAGCGGTCCGAGACCGCCCGGTCCACGGCGAGGTAGACCCAGCCCAGACCGCCGTGCGCCAGGCAGCCGACCACCTCGTACTGGCCGTGCACGACGTCGCCGCCGCGCAGCTTCGGCACGAACGAGTACGGATGGCCGCACTTGGTGCAGAAGCCCTCCGTGCGCCCCGGCCGGCCGCTGCGGGCCCGGCCCACCGGCGCCCCGCAGTCCGAGCGCGAGCAGAACCGCTTCCGCTCGGGCACCTCCGGGTTCTCCAGCACCATCGCCCGCGGATCGGGGCGCGGGATCGACGGCACCTCGACCAGACCGGCACCGAGCCGGCCCCGGCCGGAGGAGCCGGCGCCCGCGCCGGAACTGCGCACCGACACCGAACGGCCCGTGGCCCGGCCCGACAACGAGCGGGAGAGCCGCCCGGACACCGAACGGCGGGACTTCGACGACTGGGACGAGGTACGGGAACCGCGGCCGCCGGAGCGCCCGCTGCCCGCGGAGCCGCGCGAGTCGCGGCCGCCCGCCGTGATGCCGGTCGGGGCCGAGCCGACCACGCCGCTCGGCGACACCACCGGGGCCAGGCCGCAGGTGTCGCAGTACAGCTCGCCGCCGCCGACGTCCTCGTACGCGCCGTCGCACCCGGGGCGCTGGCACCCGGTCCCCGACGCCCGGCTCCCCGGTCCGCCCATGACGCCGCCTCCCCCCTCACCGTTCACTCGCCCGGTCCCCTCCGGTCGTCGGGCACGCCCTGGCCGGGCACCCGCGGCGCCGTGCCGAGGACCTCCAGGACCGCCTGCTGGTAGCGCAGCACCGCCTGGTCGGCGGCGCGCAGGTCGCAGGGCGCGCTCCACAGCATGCGGCGCGCCCTCTCGTACCGCTCCACCAGGACGGGGTCCTCCGCCAGGCCGTGCCGGGCCACCTTCGCCTTGTACGCGTCCAGCCGCCCGCGCAGCTCGGCACGGACCGCCAGCGGGGCCGTCACCGCGGTCAACGACTCGCGGGCGCGCATGAGTTCGTCCTCCGCCTGCTGCTCGAGCGATTCCAGGAGCGGGGACAGCCGGTGCCACTGGGCGTGCCGGCGGTACTCGGCGGCCGTCGACAACCGCTCCTGCAGCGCGGTCGACGGTCCGCTGACCACCGGCACCTCCGTCGCGGCGATCTTCGCCAGCACCTCGCCGCGCGCGGTGCGGGCCTCGGCCAGCGTGCGGTCGGCGCGGGACAGCACGTCCCGCACCCTGACGATGCGCTTCTCGGCGTCCTGGCGGACCGTCAGCACCGCCTCGATCTCCCGGCGCACGTCCTCCAGCGCCCGCGCCTCACGGTCGTAGACCGTGGTGTCGGGCCGTCCGCCGCCGGGCGCCGAACTGCCCTCCGCCGGTTTCCAGTACGCCAGCGGGTCGGACACCACCTGCTCGCGCAGCTTCGTCAGCGTACGGGTGATCCGCTCCAGGTCGTCGCCGGCCGGATGTTCGCCCGGCCGCACCCCGACCGAGTGCGCGAGCCGGCCGGTGCGCCGGAGCTCGGCGGCGAGCAGGTCGATCCGCGCGGGCAGCGCCGACCACACCGCGTCGGCGGCGACGACCACGTCCAGCGAGGTCGCGTACAGCTCGTTCATGCGGTCGACGAGGGCGGCCAGCGAGTAGCGTTCGCCGAGTCTCCCGGGGGCCGGCGCGCCGGCGGCCGCCGCCGCGCCGCCCGCCAGGGTCACCGGCTCGCCGCGCAGCAGCTCCGTCAGCTCCACCAGGTCCTCACGGCTGGACCAGCGGCGGCGGGCCCGGACGCTGCGGGCCGTGCGCAGCGTGTCCGTGTACGCGTCGAAGTACGTCCACAGCAGCGTGATCGAGGCCTCCGTGGCCGTCCAGCGCTCGGCGGTGACGCCGGTGAGCCGCGCGCCCTCCAGGAGTCTTCGGCCCGCGTGGTCCTGCAGGGCGAGGAGCGAGGTCTCGATCGCCTCGTGCTCCGCGCCGAGCCGCGCCAGCGCACGGTCCACCTCGTCCCGGTCCATCACCGGCCCGGTGGGATCCGCGTCGGCCATCGGTCACCTCTCGCTGGGGGGTTGTCGGCGGTTGGGGGGGGTCCGGCCGGGTCCGGCCGGGGGTCAGCTCCCGCGCAGGTACTCCGGGGCCGGGGGCCTGGACCCGGAGGAGTCGTCGCCCAGTGTGGCCGAGAGCCACTCGTCGTACGCGTCCTGCCAGCCGTCCGTGGTGTCCCGGCGGAAGTCCACCAGGATCCGGTTGACCCGGCGCACCAGGTCGTCCGCGTCCTTCTTCATCGCCACGCCGTAGTACTCGGTCGTGAACGCCTCGCCCTTGAGCTGGACCGTCGGGTCCTGCGCGGCCTGGCTGGCCGCGAGCGCGCCGTCGGTGACCACCGCGTCGACCTCGCCGAGCTGCAGCCGCACCAGGCAGTCCAGCTGGTTGGGGACGGTGGTGCGGATGTCGGTGGACGCCGGCAGCCTGCCCGCCTCCTTGTCCGCCTCCAGCTTCGCGTACGCGGTCGAGCCCGCCGCCGTGCAGACCTCCTGGTGCGCGAGCGTCCCGTCGTACCCCCGGACCGGTGAGGACCTCGGGGCCAGGACCTGCTGGCCCGTCCTGAAGTACGGCGCGGAGAACGCCACGTCCTCCAGCCGGTCGCAGTTGATCGTCATCGTGCGGACGACCATGTCGACCCGACCCGCCCGGATCGCCGGGATGCGCTGGTCGGTGGGGATCGCCTTGAACTGGACCGCGTCCCGGTCGCCGAGTATGTCCTCGGCGATGCGGTGCACCAGGTCGATGTCGAAGCCCTCGAGGGCGCCGCCCCCGCCGCCGTTGGGGTCGCGGTAGCCCCAGCGGTAGCTGTTCTGGTCGACCCCCACGACCAGTTTGCGCTTCTCGCCCTCGCGGTTCTTGATCGCCTCGATGGTGGGTCCGTCGGCGTCCGACGGGGACAGGGTCTGCTTCTCCGGGTCCGTGCAGCCCTCGTCCGCCCGGTCCCGCGCGGTGTGCGCCGCGGCCCGGCCGGCGGTCTCCCCGGGGGCGCCGTCCGGGGTGCCGGCGCAGGGCAGCGCCAGCGCGAGGACCAGTGTCAGGGCGCAGGCGGTCGCCATCGCGCCCACTCCGCCCCAGCCCCTCAGACGGGCCCGCAGGTGTCGTGCGGTCATCGTCATGGCCCCCCTCGGCTCGTCCACGCGTCCGTTCACCGGTACTCCGCCAGTCTGCGGCCGATGCCCAGCACCGCGCCGGCCGCGCCCAGCACGGCGAGGAGGGCCGCGCCGGCCGGCAGGCCCGTCAGCGCGTCCCGGCCGTCGCCGGCCGCCCGCTCGAACTCGTCCTCCTCGTGCGCGAGCGCCGCGGCCAGGTTCCGGTCGACGCCGTCGAAGCACTCGCCGGTCGCGCCCCGCGCGCCGATCACCAGGTCGAGCGCCTGCTGGTAGTTGCCGTTCTCGTCCTGCTCGCGGGCCGCCTCGTGGCGTTCTTGCCACTCCGTCATGGCGCTCACCGCCGAGGAGACCGGCTTCGCGCCGCTGTCGTCGTCCGCGAGGCGCTCCGCCCGGGCCAGGCCCTCGCCGAGGGCGTCCATGTCGCGGCCGAAGTCGTGGTCGTACGCGTCGAACGTCTCGTCGCCGACCTTCGTCGTCTCGGCGCCCCGGGCCACCAGGGTCAGGTTCTCGTTGCCCCTGGCCTTCAGGGAGGCGATACGGGCGTCGTGCAGCACGTCGAGCGAGCGGACGCCGTGGTCGTAGGAGTCGTTCAGGCCCGCGCGGGCGAGGGTGTGGCCGACCGTCAGCCAGAGGAGGACGGCCACCGTCGCCGCGGTCGCCGCCACCAGGCCGTGGTTGAGGACCCTGTGGGTGTGCAGGTAGGTGCGGCGCATGGCCCAGGCGAGGGCGGCGAGGGCGAGGACGCCGAGGGCGATGGCGGCCCAGGGGTAGGGGGTCGCGTCCGCGTAGTCGTCGCGCAGGCGCCGGTTCTCCTTGGTGTAGAGGTCCTCCGCCGCCGGGAGCATCTCCTCCTGCATCTTCTCGTTCGCGTACCGCAGGTAGGCGCCGCCCACCGGGAAACCCTGGCGGTTGTAGGTGCGGGCGCGCTCGACCAGGCCCTTGTACTCGGGGAGCAGGCGGTTGAGCTCGGTGATCGTCCGCGCGGAGGGGGAGCGCGGGTCCGAGTTGGCCGCGGCGTTGACCAGTTTCTCGGCGGCGGTGCGGATGTCCTTCTCGTAGCGGTCCCTGGAGGCGGCGCGCTCCTGACCGCCGGCCAGGAAGCCGCCGGCCGCGGCGGTGTTGGCGTCGGCGAGGGAGCGGTAGATGTCGGCGGCGTCCGAGCTGAGGGGCTGACTGCCGGTGAGGACGTCGTCGGCGGCCGCGGCCCGGTCGGTCGTCTGCCAGGCGGTCACCGCGCCGAAGGCGAGGACGAGGGCGGCGAGGACCGCGCCGATGACGCGGAGGCGGCCGGGCTCGGTGGTGGCGGCCCTGCGGAGGCGGTCGACGCCCTCGGCGAAGGCGGTGCGGCGGGCCTCCGGCGGGGGCGGGGCGCCGACGGGGGCGGGCTGGGGAGGCACCGCCGGCAGCGTGGGCACGGGCGTGGGCGTGCTGGTGCCGGGTGGCGCCGTGCCGTTCGGCGTGTGTGTCACGTGACCTCCCCCATGGTCATCCCTCGGGCAAGTATCGCCGCCGGGACCGGCATGTGCACCGGCCTTGGCGCGATCTTGGTCCGATCACGGCGCGATCGCCGGACATTCCGCCCCACCCTGCCCACGGACACGCCCGGGAAATCGGTTCGGTTCCCGCGTGACGTCCGGCTCCTGCCGGACGACGAAGGAGCACCAAGGGGGAAGGGCGGCACCCGGAGTTCCGGGTGCCGCCCTTCGGAGCCGGCGGTTACTTCGTGGTGCTGGGCGGGGGCAGCGGGGACGCCGCCACCGACTGCGGGGAGACCGTGCTCGCGTAGACCGAGGGGGGCGCGACGCCCGCCGCCGGGTCGGCGGCCGCCGCGTCCTCCGCGGCCGTGGCCCCGCCGACGATGCGGATGCCGGTCGCGTCGAAGGCCCGCTTGACGCGCCAGCGCAGCTCCCGCTCCACGGTCAGGGACTTGCCGGGCATGGTCTTCGCGGAGAGGCGGATCACCATCGAGTCCAGCAGCACCGAGTCCAGGCCGAGCACCTCCACCGGGCTCCACAGGAGCTCGTTCCAGGGCTCCTCCTTGCCCATCTTCTCGGCGACCTCGCTCAGCGTGGCCTTCACCCGGTCCAGGTCCTCGTCGGCACGGACCGTGACGTCGACGCCCGCGGTCGCCCAGCCCTGGGAGAGGTTGCCGATGCGCTTGACCTCGCCGTTGCGGACGTACCAGATCTCGCCGCCGTCGCCGCGCAGCTTGGTCACCCGCAGCCCGACCTCGATCACCTCGCCGGAGGCCACGCCCGCGTCGACCGTGTCGCCGACGCCGTACTGGTCCTCCAGGATCATGAAGACGCCGGAGAGGAAGTCCGTGACCAGGTTGCGCGCGCCGAAACCGATCGCCACGCCCGCGACACCGGCCGAGGCCAGCAGCGGGGCCAGGTTGATCTGGAACGTGCCGAGGATCATCAGCGCGGCCGTGCCCAGGATGAGGAACGACGCCACCGAACGCAGCACCGAGCCGATCGCCTGCGAGCGCTGCCGGCGCCGCTCGGCGTTGACCAGCAGACCGCCGAGCGTGCTGCCGTCCACCGCCTGGCCGGTCCGGGACATGCGGTCCACCAGCTTGGTGATCGCCCGCCGCACCACCACTCTCAGCACCGTCGCGATCACCAGGATCAGCAGGACCCTGAGCCCGATCGCGAGCCACGTCGACCAGTTCTCCTCGACCCAGCCGGCGGCGTTGCCGGCGGTCTCCTGGGCGTCCTGGAGCGAGGGCACCCGTGGTGTCCCGGACTCCGAGGGCGTCGGTGACGGGTCGGCGGCCGACAGGACGGCGGACAAGGACACGGCAGGTACCTCCAGGCGCATGTCTGCCCCCGGTGCGACGGTCAATATCTTCAAGGTCACGAATGGGTCACCGGTAGGGGCAGAACCACCACACTAACGGGGCATTGTGAGTGGATCGGCGGCATGTGTGAAGAAGAGACCGTCCTCACCCGCGCGTGAACGGGCCGCGGCCCGGGGACGGACCGGGATGTGGGCGAAAACACTTCCGGCCCGTTACCGGGACATGGTGGCGCGTCCACCAGGCATGAGGGGAGACTGACTACGGATCGTCCCGGCGCGAGCCACGCGCCGCCGGCGTACAAGGAGGCCGTCCGTGCCGCATGTCCTGGTCCTCAACGCGTCGTACGAGCCGCTCGGCGTCGTACCGCTCCGCCGCGCGCTCGTGCTCGTCCTCGAGAACAAGGCAGTCTGCCTCGAGGAGACCGGCGCCCATCTGCACAGCGCGACCCTCACCGTCCCCGCGCCCAGCGTGGTCCGGCTCAAGCGTTTCGTGCGGGTCCCCTACCGGGGGCCCGTCCCGCTCACCCGCCGGGCGCTGTTCGCCCGCGACGGGGGCCGGTGCATGTACTGCGGTGGCGTCGCAACCAGCGTCGACCACGTCATCCCGCGCAGCCGGGGAGGCAAGCACGTCTGGGACAACGTGGTGGCGTCCTGCCGCCGCTGCAACCACGTGAAGGCCGACCGTCACCTGTTCGAGCTGGGCTGGCGCCTGCGCCGCACACCCGCCCCGCCCACCGGTCTGGCCTGGCGCATCATCGGCACCGGTCACCGGGACCCGCGCTGGCTGCCGTACCTGCAGCCGTACGGCGCGGACGACGCGATGGCCCGCGTCGACGGCATCTCCGCCTGACCGCGGTCCGGGCCGCCCGGCCCCGGGGAACCCCCGTTCCCCCGGGGCCGCGGCGGCTTCCCGCGCGGCACGTCAGCCGCGCCGTCCCCCGGGCCGCGCCCCGCGCACGGCGTACAGCGCCGTACCCGCCACCAGGAGCACCACGGCGGTCACCCAGGCGCCGTGCCGCGCGGCGGGCTGCACCGGCCACGCCCACACCGGGACCAGCGTGCCGCGCGCGCTCGCCGACCCCACGTACACGGCACTGACGTACCCGAAGACCGGCAGCCAGCTCAGCCGGGCCCCCAGCAGGGCGGCCGCGCCCGCGGTGAGGCCCGTGCACCCCAGGGTGTTGCGGACCATGGCCGCGGGACCGAACGGGGAGGGATGCCCGTACACGGTCGTCGCCAGCAGCAGCGCGGCGCAGCCGGTCAGCGCCGTCAGATGGACCAGGCGCCGGCGCCACCAGGGGCGTACGGCGGTGCGGTCCAGCTCCTCGGAGGCGCTGTGCAGGCTCGTGCCGATCACCGCCGCCGCGAACAGCGGGGCCAGCGCGACGACCGGGACCTGCCGGGACGGGTCCAGGTACGCGTCCAGGTTCCGGGCGCCCAGCACGGCGGCCGCGGCGGTCGCGGCGAGCACCAACGCGGTGCGCGGGAGGACGCGCGCGCGGGCGTACAGGAGGAGGCCGTGCGTCACAGCGACGGCACCCCGCTCCGGCCGCACTCGCCCCGCGTCGCGAAGTACGCCGACAGCCACGCGCGGCGCTCCGCGTCGCCCATCGACGCCAGCCGCTCGCGCGCCGCGAGCCGCTCCCCGAGCGCGGCGCGCCGGGCGGCGTCGCCCCGCGCGTCCTGCTCGTCGAAGTGCCGCCGCAGCGGGCTGGGGGCCAGGTGGTACTCGACGGCGTCGTCCACGGCGGACACCCGCGGCGCCACCTCGTCGCAGTCCCCGCGGCCCTGCAGCGTCATGCCCGCCGACCACGCGTACTCCCCGGGATCGGTGAGCCGCCCCCGTACGACGGACCAGCCGATCGGTGTGATCATCGGCAGTTCCACCTCGTCCGGTCCCGGCCGGCCCGGCCGGTCCTCGAAGCGCACCGGCAGGTTCTCCACGCCCTCCAGGCGGTCCGTCAGCCCGGACAGGGCCTCGGTGACCTGGGGGAGCAGGTTCCCGTAACGGGCGTTCACACAGATCTGCGGGGTGGTGGAGGTGTCGCACACCTGGCGCCGGGCGAGCGGGTCGGTGCGCCACAGGCCCTCACCGGTCTGGACGAGCAGCGTGCCGGCGGCGGCCGCGGCCACCAGCGGCAGCAGGGCGACCGCACGACGGCGCGCGGTGTGCGCGAGGACCGCGGCGGCCGCGAGACCGCCCGTCCACGCCACCATCGCCCAGGGCTGCCACCACACCGGCACCGAGGTGGACGAGGTCTCGGCGAAGGGCGACAGGTACCGGACGGATCCCCGGCGGTCGTGTCCGGCGACGCCGACCACGACGTACCCGGCCGCCGCCAGCAGCGGCGCCGTCAGCCGCCAGGCCACCAGGCGGCCCACGACCTGCCCGCTCAGCGCGGCGCACGCCAGGACGGCGGCGTCCGCGAGCGGTGTGCCCCACCGGGGCACACCGCCCATGGCGCAGTACCAGGTGGCGAGCAGCGCGAGCGCCGTCGCGACGGCGTACCCGGCGACCAGCCACAGCGCGACCGGCAGCGCCGACCCGAGCAGCACCGCCGTCCGGCCGCGCACGGCCGTCGCCAGCAGCTCCCCCGTGCCGCGCCTGCGTTCCCGGCCGCCCTGCCAGCAGCCGGCCGCCAGGGCCAGCGGGACACCGAGGATGATCGCCGCCGTGTGCACGTGCTCACGGGTCTCCGCCCAGCCCCCCTGCCACCGCTCCGACCCGACCGCCAGCGCCACCCCGAGCGTGAGCGCCATCGCCGCTCCGGCCCAGGGGGCGAAACCGCGCACGGCCTCCGCCCGCAGCGGGTGCCGGGGCCGCCGGACCCGCTGCCGCGGGGCCCGCTCCGTCAGGAGGGTCATCGGGCCGTCCCTTCGGGGCCCGGCCGCCGGTCCGCCCGCGCCGCGGACGCGCGGTGCGCCCGCAGCGCCGCCGTGTAGCCGCGTTCGATCGGGTGGTCGCCGGGGCCGCCCTCCGACTCGCCGAGCGCGGCGAGCGCCGGCGGCGTCCCCCGGTAGGCGACCCGGCCCGCGTCGACGAGGGTGACCTCCGTGCAGGCCGCCGCCACGTCCTCCACCAGGTGCGTGGAGACGATGACGGTGGACGAGGCGCCCAGTTCGCGCAGCAGCTCGCGGAACTCCACGCGCTGCTCCGGGTCCAGACCGGCGGTCGGCTCGTCGAGGAGCAGCACCCGGGGGTCGTTCACCACGGCCTGCGCGATGCCGACCCGCCGGATCATGCCGCCGGACAGGCGGCGCACCTTCACGTCGATGCGGTCGGCCAGGCCGACCCGGGCGACGGCCCGTTCGACCGCGGCCGGGACGCGGTCCGCGGGCATCTCCTTCAGCCAGGCCACGTAGGCGACGAACTCCCGCACCGTGAAGCCCGGGTAGTAGCCGAAGTCCTGCGGCAGGTAGCCCAGGTGGCGGCGGACCTCGCCGCGCCGCCGGTGGTCGCGGGTGTCGTGGCCGAGGATCTCCACCCGGCCGCCGGACGGTTCGGCGACCGTGGCGAGGACGCGGATCAGCGAGGTCTTGCCGGCGCCGTTCGGACCGAGCAGACCGTGCACGCCGGGGCCGAAGTCCAGGTCCACCGAGTCCAGGGCGACGGTTCTGCGGTGCCGGACGCGCAGGCCGGCGGTCCGGACGGTGGCGGCCGGCGCCTCGGGCACGGCACGGGAAGCGGTGTGCGGAGCGGTGCTCAACTCTTCTCCAGGAAGTGGAAGGCGGGGCGGCGCACGGCCAGCAGGGCGGCGGACAGGACGGCCGCGGCCGCCCAGCCGCCCTGCGCCGGGGCGCCGCCGAGGTACGAGGACAGCCGCAGGCCCAGCTCGTGGGTGGGCCCGCCCGGTGCGGTGAGCACCGGACCGAGGACGGCGCACAGCCAGCCACCGCCGGTCAGGGCGGTGGCGGCGCGCAGGCCGACGTATCCGGCGAGGGCCAGCGAGGCCAGGGTCAGCGCGAGACCGGGCAGCAGCCAGGCGGCGGCGTTCGGGGCGCCGGGGGACGGCAGCAGCGCCCCGGCGAGGGTCAGCAGCGGCAGGCTCACCGCCAGCACGGCGGCCGTGCGCATCAGGACCAGCCGCAGCCCGGCCGAGGGGGTGGCCGCGGTGATCTCGTGCATCGGGTCGGCGTGCGGCCCGTAGGACAGGGCGACCCCGGCGACCGGCACGACCGGGGCGAGGGCCAGCAGCCAGGGCCGGGCGTGGGCGAGGCCGGCCCCGTGGGCGAGCGCGACGGCGCCGACGGCGACGAGCAGCACGGCCGGCAGCCAGGCGCCGCGCACGGCCGGCCCCAGGGCCCACAGCACGCGCACGGCCCGCGGTCCGGCGGAGGGCCACCGGTGCGTCCGCGACCGGATCCGGGCCCGGATCCCGGCGGGAGGGGCGGGGACCGTTCCGGACGCGCCGGCCGGCGTCGCCGTGCGTGCCCCGGTCCGGGC
>NZ_JBEORT010000037.1:0-57645 GCF_040302425.1 Streptomyces sp. NPDC126497 | reverse complement strand
TCAGCGATTGTTTAACATCATAAACCTGATATTGAATATGATCTCTATAACTGGTCCAGCCTGGGGCAAAATACGCATTACCAACCCGATTCGGGCCGGCCGGCCAGCAGCGTGCAGCCCAGTCCCACGGCCCAGCCGATCACCGTCGCCCACATGATGCCGTCGACCCCCCACGCGTGGCCCAGTACGTACGACAACGGCAGCCGGACCACGCCCAGCGAGGCCACCGTGCAGATCAGCGGTACGACGGTGCGGGCGGTGCCGTTGAACCAGCCGTGCAGCACGACCGTCAGCGTGTAGCACAGGAAGAACGGCGCCGTGATGAGGATGTACCGCTCGGTCACCATCCGGGTCCCGGGGCTGCCGGAGAACAGCGCGGCGATCGGCCCGCGCCCGGCCAGCAGCAGCAGGGACACCACCGCGGTGAGCACGACGCCCAGCCACACGGAGTGACGGACCCCCTCGCGGACCCGCGCGGCCCGGCCGGCGCCGGTGTTCTGCGCGGTGAACACCATCAGCGCGCCGGACAGGTTGAGGAACAGCACGCTGGTCAGCAGCTCCAGCCGGGCGACGACGGTCAGCGCCGCCAGGGCCTCCTCACCGAACGGCGTGATGATCCACACCAGCACCAGCACCCCGACGCCGATCAGCAGGTACTGCACGGCCATCGGCGCGCCGATCCGCAGGCCGCGCCGCACCTCGGCGAGCACCGTGGCAACCGTGACCGCGGCCGCCCCGGACGGCCGTGGCCGGCGCTGCTCGCGCACCAGGCGGGTCAGGCCGACCGCCGCGGTCAGCGCGTTGGAGGCCACCACGGCCAGCGCCGCGCCCGCGATCCCGAGCCGCCAGGGACCCACGAACAGCCAGGCGAACAGCGCGTTCAGCACGCTCGCGGCGATCATCAGGGCGGTGGCCCGGCGGACGTCGCCGCGGCCGGTCAGGACCGCGCACACCGCGCCGAGCGCGTAGACCGCGACCATGCCCGAGCACAGCGTCACCACGAAGGTCCGGGCCTCGGCGGCGACCTCGCCGGTCACGCCGGTCAGCGCCAGCAGCGGTGCCGCGGCCAGGACCGCGACCGCGGCGCAGAGCGCCGACCACACCGCGGTGCAGGCCGCCAGCGCCAGCAGCGCGCTCGGATCGTCACGCCGCCCGGCGCCGGCGAGGTGCCCGAGCCGTACCGTGAACGCGCCGGAGACGCCGGTGAACAGCGAGGTCAGGATCGCGTACAGCGGCTGTGCCGCGCCCAGCGCCGCCAGCCCGGTGACGCCCACGTACCGGCCGACGACCGCGCTGTCGACCAGCAGGTAGCCCTGCTGGAGCAGATTGGCCAGGGCCAGCGGAGCCGCGGTGCCGACGATGCCGGCCAGGACCGGGCCCCGCGTCAGGTCCGGCACGTCACTCCCCGGGCAGGGTCAGCAGCTCGTCGAGCCAGGCGTCGTCGCCGTCGTCGTCGTCCGGCACGCCCGTGTCGTACTTGTTCTCGATGAGCCGGGCGACGGCGGCCACGGTGCGCTCGCTCATCAGGTCGATGGTGTCGAACTGACGGCCGAGGCAGGCGGAGATGCTGTTGCCGATGGTCAGCGCCATGATCGAGTCGGCGCCCAGGTCCCGGAAGTCGGCGTGGACGTCGATCTCCGGGTGACCGAGGGTGTGGGCCAGGCAGCGGCCCACCATCCGTTCCCGGTCGGTGTACCCGTCGTCCGGACGCCCGGTGAGCCGTACCTCGGTGGACTCCACGGCCTCGCGCACGCGGGCGAGGCTTTGCCGGGACCGCTCCTCGAGCGCCGCCAGTCCCGTCTCGATCTTGCTCTCGATGTCCGCGGACAGGGCGACGTGGTACGTCGGCAGTACGCTCATCAGGTCGCTGCCGTAGTTGATCTCGCCGGCGAAGAACCCCGCCCGGTCCCCGCGCAGCGCCGCGTCGATCAGGTCGAGGCCGGTGCGGGTGCGCAGCGACCGGAACACCAGGTCCTCGCTGACGCCGGTGGCGACCGCCATGCCGACCTCCCGCCAGGCCACCCAGCCGACGCTGACCACCCGGTGCTCCGGCGTGTTCAGCGTGCGGGCCAGGTGGTCCAGGTAGAGGTTCGCGGCCGCGTAGTCGGCCTGCCCGAGGGCCGGGAACACCGCGGCCACCGAGGACATGTGCAGCACGAAGTCGGGCCGGTCGTCCCGGGTCAGGTGGTGCAGCAGGAACGCGCCGCGCAGCTTCGGCCGCAGGACGGACGCGAACTCGTCGGCGTCCCGGTAGGCGATGAGGTTGTCGCCGGGCACGCCCGCGGCGTGCACGATGCCGTCCACCCGGCCGTGCGCGGCGCGGATCGCGGCCAGCACGTCCGCCAGCGCGGCCTCGTCGGCGACGTCGGCGGCCACCGGGTGCACGGAGGCGCCGAGCGCGGCGATCTCGCGGACCGCCGTGACGCGCGCCGCGGCGGGATGCTGCGGGTCGGCGGCGACCGCGTCCCACTCGGCCTCGGGCGGCAGGGCGGTGCGGCCGAGGAGGTACAGGTGGACGCCGGGGGCACCGGCCGCGAAGTGCCGGGCCGTCTCCAGGCCGATGCCGCCGAGGCCGCCGGTGATCAGGTACGCGCCGCCGGGCCGCAGGTACGCGTCGCGGACCGCCGGGACCTCGGGCAGCTCGGCGAAGGACTCGCGGTACTTGTCCGTGCCGCGCAGCGCGTACACGCCGGCCTGCGCGGCGAGGATCTCCGTGCGCAGCAGCGCGGCCGGCACCGCGTCGTCGACGTCGAGCAGCCGGACCGTCACGTACGGGTACTCCCGGCCGATCGCCTTGGCCAGCCCGGCGAGCGCCGCGTGTTCCGCGACCACGTCCGTCTCGCCGGGCACGACCGCCAGCGCCCGCCGGGTCAGCACCACGAGGTCGACCGTCGCGCTCGCGTGCATCAGCGCCTTCGCCAGCCGGAAGAGGCCGGTCAGGTGCGCGTCGACGCGGCGGTCCAGTTCCGCGGGACCGTCCGCCGGCGCGTCGTCGAAGGCGAGCGCGTACACCAGGTGGGTGTAGCCCTCGTCGACGAGCTCCTCGGCGAGCCGGTCCGGTCCGGCGTCCGCGGTGTCCTCGGTGTCCGGCGTGCGCAGCACCGCGTCCGGCGGCAGGGCGGCGGCCACGGCGTCGGCCGCGGCCGGGCCCACCAGTGCCAGCACGCGGGCCGACGGGTCACCGGATTCGGCGAGCGGCGCCGGCGCGAACCCCACCTCGTGCGTCACCGGGTGCTCGACCCGCGGCGCGGCCAGCGCGAACCTCTCGCGCCAGGTGTCGGGGAAGTCGACCCAGGCCCGGGTCTCGTCGAACTCGTACGGCGGCAGGTGCACGGTCCGCGGACCCGGCCCGCGGTACTGCGCCCGCAGGTCGAGGTCGGCGCCGCCGGTCCAGGCGCGGGCGGTGTCGGTGCCGGCGGCGTCCGGCACCCCACCGGCCTCGGTGGCCGCCAGCGCCGCCCGCAGCCCGGCCAGGTCGGCGACCGTGTAGGCGAGGCGGTGCCGGTGTCCGGCGCGGGAGACGTTCGACGTCCAGCACACGTCCCGCACGCTGCCGTCGATCCGGCCGTCGTCGATCGCCTCGCGGTAGCGGGTGACCAGCCGGCCGAGCGACGCCGGGCTCTGCGCGCTGAGCGTGAACAGGTAGGGCGGCCGGTCCTCGCCGGACTCCGCCGGCGCCGCGGTGAACTCCTCCAGCACGACGTGGGCGTTGGTCCCGCCGAGGCCGAAGGCGCTCACCCCGGCGCGGCGGGGGCCGTCCCCCTCCGGCCACGCGAGGGCCTCCCGCGGCACGTACACCGGGCCGTCGTCGAGGTCGATCGCGGTGTTCGGCCGCTCGTAGTTCGCCAGGGGCGGGATCACGCGGTGCCGCAGCGCGAGCGCGGCCTTGATCACTCCCATCACGCCCGAGCCCTCGAAGAGGTGGCCGATGTTCGCCTTCACCGTGCCCACCGCGCAGAAGCGCCGGTCGTCGGTCCGGGCGGCGAACGCCCGCCGCAGCCCCTCGAACTCGATCGGGTCGCCGACCTTGGTGGCGGTGCCGTGCACCTCCAGGTAGCCGATCGTGCGGGGGTCGACGCCCGCGTCCCGCCACGCGGTCTCCAGCAGGTCGGCCTGGGCGCGGGAGTCCGGCGCGGTCATCATCTCGGACCTGCCGTCGTGGTTGACCGCGCTGCCCTTGACGACCGCGTACACCTGGTCGCCGTCGGCCAGTGCCCGGTCGAGCCGCTTGAGCACGACCGCCCCGGACCCCTCGCCGAAGCCGGTGCCGTCCGCGCCCTCGTCGAACGTACGGGTCACGCCGTCGGACGACTCGATGCCGATCCGGGTGTGCGGGTGGCGCACCGGCGCCATCACGATCCGGGTGCCGGCCACCACGGCCATCTCGCAGTCGCCCAGCAGCAGCGCGGCCCTGGCCTGGTGCAGCGCCAGCAGCGACGCCGAGCAGGCGCTGTCGATCACCATGCTGGGGCCGCGCAGGTCGAGCAGGTACGAGAGCCGGTTGGCCAGCATCGTGACGATGTTGCCGGTGATGCCGAGCTGTCCCAGCGCGGGGTCGATGCGGCAGAAGTAGTCCAGGTACGACCCGCCGGGGTTGCCGGCGTAGCCGACGTACACGCCGGTGCGGCTGCCGGCCAGCCGCTCGCCGGTGTAGCCGGCGTCCTCCAGCGCGCGGTACATCGTGCGCAGGACCAGCCGCTGGTGCGGGTCGGTGACCGCGGCCTGTTTCGGGGTCATGCCGAAGAAGGCGTGGTCGAACAGGTCCACCCGGTCCAGGAAGCTGCCGTCGTGGAACTCGACCCGTTCCCCGGCGTCCGGCACCAGCGCCGACTCCCAGTGGTAGCGCAGGTACTCCTCGATCTCCCGGCGCCGCCGCGCCGGGAACGGCCGGGTGAGGCTGCGGCCGGTGCGGACGACGTCCCAGAAGGCGTGCTGGTCCGGAGCGTCCGGCACCTCGACGGACAGTCCGACGACAGCGATGTCCGTGGTCATACGAGTTCCTCCGTCGGCTGTGCGGCGATCCGTGAGATGAAGGCGGTGAGGGTGGTGCCGTTGACCTCGTCGAAGTGGTCGACGCCGGCCGCGCGCAGGGCCCGGACCGTGCGCACCCACTCCACCGGGCGGTGGATCTGCCCGCTGAGCAGCCGGACCGCCTGGTCCGGGGTGAACTCCGCGCCGGTGACGCTGGACATCACCGGCGTGTGCCCGGCGTGGAACGCGTACTCGCGCAGGACCGCCGCGAACGCCCGGCCGGCCGGGGCCATGAGGGGGGTGTGGAACGGGCCGCTGACGGACACCGGCAGGACCCGGGCGCCCCGGCCGCGCAGCGCCTTGACCGCGAGCGCCAGTTGCGGCCGGTCCCCGGCCACCGTCACCTGCTGGTCGCTGTTGCGGTTGGCGACGTGCACCAGGTTGAGCCCGGCGCCGTGCAGCACCGCCTCGACCTGTGCCGGGCTCGGCCCGACCACCGCGACCATCGCGCCGCGGGTGACGTCGGCCATCAGCTCGGCGCGGCGCCGGACCAGGGCCAGGCCGTCCATCAGGTCGATGACGCCGGCGGCCATCAGCGCGTTGAACTCGCCCAGGCTGTGCCCGGCGACGTAGTCGTACCGCCGGCCGGCGCGCTCGAGGTCCATCCAGGACAGCGCGTTGACGAGGAAGACGGCCGGTTGCGCGTAGCGGGTGTCGGCGAGCCGGTCGTCGGGGTCGTCGCGGCACAGGTCCGCCACGGAGTAGCCGAGCACCTCGCTCGCGGCCGCGGTCTCCCGCGGATACCGCTCGAACAGTTCCCCTCCCATGCCTCTGCGCTGTACGCCTTGGCCGGGGAAGACCAGACAGTGCATGCGTGGACGCTCCTTCACTCAGGCGGTCGGTGCGGGGACGCTGCGGTAGCGCAGGCCGTGGTGGCCGTCGCGCAGGGTCTCCCGGGTGAACACCCGGGCCGACGGGCCCGGTCCGAAGTCGACGATCTGGTCGGGCCGGCAGTCCTCGACCGCGGCGCGGACCGTGCCGGGCCAGTCCAGCGGGCGGCACACCGCGTGGGCGAGGACGTCCGGCAGCAGGTCACCGCGGTGCTGGAGGTTGACCGGCGCGTCGGCGACGTACACCGGTACGGCCAGCCGGTCGCCGGTGAGCGGGAACGTCATGAAGTGCCGTTCCTCCAGCGTCGCGCGCACCGCCGGCTCCAGGAGCGGCGTGTGGAACGGCGCGGTGCTGCGCAGGTAGGTCCACCCCACCCCCGGCTCGGCCAGTCGCCGCGCGTGCTCCGCCCGGAAGCCGGCGAGGTCGGCCGGGTCCCCGGCCAGCACGTGCGAGCGGCCGGAGTTCGTGAGGGCCAGGTGCACCGGGGAGTCCGCCGCCAGCGCGCGCAGCTCCTCGGCCGGCACGCCCGTCACGGCCGCCATCGGTGTGGCCGCACCCTTCCGCGGCGGTGTCAGCTGATGGCAGCGGATCAGCGCCAGCGCGGTCATCGCGATCAGGTCGTGGCAGAGCGCCGTGTACGGCCGGCGGCCGCTCACCCCCAGTCCCGCGGCCATCGCGCCGATCAGGCCCAGGCTGTGGCCGATGGCGGCCACCGGCGCGGGCCGGTCGCCGTCCGCGCGGCCTACGGCGGGCTGCAGCAGGCACAGTTGGTAGATGTGGGCGCACAGGCCGTCCACGATGGAGTGTTCCAGGGCGCCCGCGTCCGGCGGGTCGCCGCGCAGCCAGGCGGTCAGCGGGATGCCGCCGGGCAGCTCCCGGCGGTAGGCGTCCGGGCCGACGTGGTCGAGCACGCGCGCCACCGCCTCGGTCGCGGCGGTGAAGTACCGCGCGTTCTCCGGCCGGGCGTACAGCGCCCGCAGTGCGGCGAGCGGCGGGCCCTGTACGCCCGCCATGCCGCTGAACAGGTATAACCGTCGCACTTCTCTTCCCCGTGTGAGGCGGTCACCGGCCACGGGCCGGGACCGGCAGGATCTGTGGGAGGGCGGCCGCCTCGTCGACGAGGAGCCGCGCCGCCCGCTGTTCGTGCAGCCGCAGCTGCGTGAGGCCGCGGCGGATCCGGTCCGCCGGCAGGGCGGGCAGCCCGGCCTGGAAGGCGGTGACCCGGTCCGACAGCACGGTGGCCAGCTGCGCGACGCGGGCGTAGGCGGCGCGGACCCGCTCGCTGTGCTCGGTGAGCGCCAGGAACCGGTGGAACAGGGTCCGCGAACCGGCCAGCAGCGCCATGCTGTTGACGCCGGGCGCGCGGTAGGCGGCGGCGACCGACGCGCGCTCCACGACGAGGTTGTCGCCGATGACGTCGTAGAGCTCGAAACCGTCGCGGAAGCCGGCCAGGAACGCGCGGTAGGCGTCCTCGAACCCGTCCCGGTCGGGCTCGGCCACCTGCCGGACGGTGGCGCAGCCGGTGAACCAGCGCTCGGGTTCCCGGGCGTAGCCGTCGCGCAGCACGTCCCATCCCACGGTCAGCGGGAAGTACTCGTGGTCGTCGGCGGTGTTGTCGACCAGCAGGACGTCGGTGCCGCTCGCCCCGCAGACGAGGAAGGAGTGCAGGAGCCGGTGCTCCTCGGGGAGCGTGCCGACCCGGCGCATGAACTCCACCCAGTGCGGGAAGTGGTGCCGGGGCGCGTAGAAGAACACCGGCTGTCCCGCGGCGAGGAGGTCGGTCAGGCCGGACTCGAAGCGGGCCAGGTCCACGGCCCCTGCCGAGAGCACCTCGAACCCGAGCAGGCGCAGGTCGTCGTCGTTCACGTACGGGGCGTCGAACGCCCAGCGGTCCCCGCCGCGCAGGTGGCAGTGGCGGTGGATGGCCGAAGTGGAGCCCAGGGCCCGGTACATCAGCAGGTCGGACCAGGGGGTGCGGCTGCCGACGTACGCGAGGAGCTGGGTCTTGCGGCAGTGCAGGTGGTTGTTGGGGTCCCGGGTGCGGATCCGGTCCAGGCCCGGTAACTCGATCATCTGGTCGACGGACAACAGCGTAAACCTCCGTTCGGCGACGCCTCGCCGCTGCCGGAGCGGGGGTGCCGTGCTCCGGCGGGTTCGGTCCGTCGCGCGGTACGGCGGGGCCGTGGGGGCGCGAGGGACTCGGTCGGGCCGTGCACGACGATGTGCGGATGCTCTTCGCGGCGCGTGCCGGGGATTCCCGCCATTGGGCGATCTCCGGCGAGGCGCGCGGAAACAACGAGCAGACGGATCCTGCGGGACCCGGTCGGCGAAACATTCGAAGTCGATGCGGATGACATTCGACTGCCCGCCCGGCGTGCAACATCATGGCAGGCACCAGATAACGGGTCAATAAAAGTCATATGATTTGACATGTACCGGATGTCACCGCAGGTCAGCACGGTGGAGATGTCGACGCGGGGCCGTCCTCACGGGTGAGGAGGCTGCCGTCAGCCCGGGCGCACGCCGGGACGGAGCGGAAAGTTGCGGACCCTTTCATTCGAAAGTGTCGCCGGTTCCTGCGCATGGGGAAGCCGGGTCACCCCCCGGCACGCCTCCGCGTACCCCCGGACCAACGGCCGGCCGGCGTCCCGCGTCCGCCAGGCCAGGGCGTACCGGCTGGGGGAGAGGTCGCGGACCGGACGGGTGGTGACGCCGCCGAGGGTGATGAGCGGGGCGTTGCCGGTGGCGACGAAGCAGACGCCCAGGCCCGCCACCAGGGCCTCGTACGTCTCCTCCGTGCCGGAGATCTCCGCGCCGACGCGGGGCGGGCCGCCGGGGCGTTCGTCGAGGGCGAGCCAGTGGTCGCGCAGGACGCCCGCGCTCGGGGGCAGGGCCAGGAACGGCTCGTCCGCCAGGTCGGCGAGGGTGAGTTCCGCCCGGGCGGCCAGGGGATGGGCGTCGGGGAGGGCGACCAGGCGCGGCTCCTCGGCGACCACCGTCCAGGCGTAGCGCCCGGGGTCCGGCAGCGGCAGCCAGACGAACGCCACGTCCGTCTCGCCGTCCGCCAGGCCCGCCGTCGGGTCCTCCCAGCTCACCTGCCGCAGCCGGACCACCGCCTCGGGGTGCGCGGCGGTGAAGCGGGAGCGGATCGCCGGGAGCAGACCGCCGCGGCCCGGGCTGGTGCTCATGCCCACCACCAGCGTGCCGCGCCGCGCCGCCCGGGTCCGCTCCACCGCGGCGGCCCCCTCCTCCCACACGGCCAGTACCCGCCGCGCGTGCGGCAGCAGCGCCGCGCCGGCCTCGGTGAGGGCCACGCCCCGCCGGTCCCGGTGGAACAGCTCCACGCCCAACTGCCGCTCCAGCGCCCGCACCTGCTTGCTCAGCGCGGGCTGCGACACGTACAGGCGCTCGGCGGCGCGTGTGAAGTGCAGTTCCTCGGCCACGGTCAGGAAGGAGCGCAGGTCCCTCACGTGCACGTCCGTCGTCATGCCCATCGGTTATCACCGGGGATCTTGGACAGGCAACTCGGCGTGCTGAAAAGGTAGTTCACCTAACCGGCACGGTCAGGCGACGGACGGGAACCGACATGAACAAGGTGTGGCTGATCACGGGCGCGAGCAGCGGGTTCGGACGGGCGATCGCCGAGGCGGCCCTCGCCGACGGCGACGTGGTGGTCGGCGCGGTCCGCCGGCCCGAGGCGCTGGAGGACCTGGTGGCCGCCCACCCCGACCAGGTGGAGGCGCTGCGCCTGGACGTCGCCGACACGGCGGGCGCCGAGGCGGCGGTGCGGGACGTGGTGGCGCGGCACGGGCGGATCGACGTCCTGGTCAACAACGCGGGGCGGACCCACGTCGGGGCCTTCGAGGAGACCTCCGACGACGAGCTGCGCGCGCTGTTCGACGTGCACGTCCTCGGCCCGGCCGCGCTGGTGCGCGCCGTCCTGCCCGGCATGCGCGAGCGGCGCTCGGGGGCGATCGTGCAGATGAGCAGCATGGGCGGCCAGATGTCCTTCGCCGGTTTCGCGGCGTACAGCGGCACCAAGTTCGCGCTGGAGGGCATGTCGGAGGCGCTCGCGGACGAGGTGCGGGACTTCGGCGTCAAGGTGCTGATCGTCGAGCCGGGGGCGTTCCGGACCGGCCTGTTCGAGACGGGCCGGGCCGGGGCCAGCCCGGACAGCGGGCTGTACCCCAAGGTCGCCGAGACCCGTTCCGCCGTGGCCGGCGGCGACGGCTCCCAGCCCGGCGACCCGGCGAAGGCGGCCGCCCTGATCCTGGCCGCCCTCGAGGCGGCGGACGCCCCCCTGCGGCTGCCGCTCGGCGACGACGGCGTCAGCGCGGTCCTCGGCCACCTCGACCAGGTCCGCGAGGAGGTCCTGGCGTGGGAGAAGCGCACCCGCGCCACGGCCTTCGACGACTGACGGCACCGCCGGCGGCACCTGGAAGCCGTGCGCCGGCGACAGCGCGGGGGAGCGCCGGTCGCCGCGCAGGACCTTCGCCCCCGGGGGAGACGTCCGGGAACGGGCCCCGCCGCCCCGCACTCGCGATGCGGCTCGTGTCCGTACCTCCGCCCCCGGCCGTCGGCCCGCCCGGCGGAGGGGAGGTGCGGGCGAGGGCCGCCGGGGCCGCCGGCGCGGACCGGGACGTGACCGATCCTCATATGTCGGTCACCGTGTGCCATGCCCCCGGGGCCGACCGCCACGCCGCCGGAGGGCGGTGAGGAGGCCGGGCGCGACACCGGAGGGGCGAAAGGAAGGTGTGACGGCTGCTATAGCGGGGAGAAAGTGCCTGCGTGAAGCCCTCACCCGGCAGATGTCATCACATCGAGTGATTCTCTGGCCTTTGCTTGCCCGGGACAACCCACGGTTGCCACGCTGTTGCTGTCTGTACAGCCTGATGGGAGCGGCCCGTGACATTCGGTGAGCAGCCGGCGTACCTGCGCGTCGCGGGTGATCTCCGCAAGAAGATCGTCGACGGCCGGCTGCCGCCGCACACCCGGCTCCCCTCCCAGGCGAGGATCCGCGAGGAGTACGGCGTCTCGGACACGGTCGCGCTGGAGGCGCGCAAGGTGCTGATGGCGGAGGGGCTCGTGGAGGGCCGCTCCGGCTCCGGGACGTACGTGCGCGAGCGGCCGGTGCCCCGGCGGATCGCCCGCTCCGGGTTCCGTCCCGAGCGCGGGGCCACGCCGTTCCGCCAGGAGCAGGCCGACGCGGGCGTCCGGGGCACCTGGGAGTCCAGCAGCGAGCGGACCGAGGCCGACGAGGCGGTCGCCGAGCGGCTCGGCATCGAGCCCGGCGACCGTGTGATGCGCACCGAGTACGTCTTCCGGGAGGCCGGGGAGCCGATGATGCTCTCCACCTCCTGGGAGCCGCTCGCCCTCACCGGCCGGACCCCCGTGATGCTGCCCGAGGAGGGGCCGCTCGGCGGCATGGGCGTCGTCGAGCGCATGCGCGCCATCGACGTGATCGTGGACAACGTGACCGAGGAGGTCGGCGCCCGTCCCGGACTCGCCGAGGAGCTGGTGCTGCTGGGCGGCGTCCCCGGACATGTCGTCCTGGTCATCCAGCGCACCTACTTCGCCTCGGGACGGCCGGTCGAGACCGCCGACGTGGTCATCCCGGCCGACCGTTACCGGGCGGCCTACCACCTCCCGGTGAAGTAGCGGGCCCGGAGGCGGGACGGCGGCGCGCCCCCGCGCCCTCGCCGTCCCGTCCCCTCGCCGTTCGCCCTCCCCGGAGTGGCCCGCCGCGCACCCCGCCGCCCCTTCCCGGTGATCCACGCGCCCCTCCGCGGACCCGTCGCGCGCCCTTGAGCGCCCCGGTCCGCCTCCGCTCCGGCGCGCCGTCCGGGGCGCCGCCGCTCCCGCACCGTGGCGATCCGGCCGTTCTCCCAGGTCGCCCACGGAGCGCGACGCATCGCGCCCCCTGCCGCCGACCGGACGCGGCGGTCTCCCCGCACGGCGCGTCCACCCCCGTGCGCCCCCCGCGTTCTGGCTGGTTGTGTGCCTCTTTGTGAAAAGGCGTATTCGCTCAGTGAAGCGAAGGCGTAGGCTCGGGCATATGCGGACTGGGGTTTCCTTATCGGGCGGGGCGCGGCGCCGGTCGTGGACGGGAAGGCAAGGGGAGCGATGAACGACGGCACGGTGACTCTTCCCTGGCTCGTCGTGCGTCAGGACGACAACGGCAATCGCTACCGGGTGGGCAGGTACGCGACCCGCGCCGAGGCCGAGAGGATCGCGGACAGCCTCGACGGGCGCGGGCACAAGCAGCTCTACTGGGTCGAGCGGATCGACCGGAACGGAACGTCCGCGGGCTGACCCGGACCGCCGGCGGGGCCCTGCTCGTGCCTCCCGTAGGCTCCGGCGCATGAGCGAGCGGATCGTGGTGGTCGGTGCGGCCCTGTGGCACGAGGGGCGGCTGCTCGCCGCCCGCCGGAGCGCACCCGCCGAACTGGCCGGGCGCTGGGAGCTGCCCGGCGGCAAGGTCGAACCGGGCGAGGCCCCGGAGGCGGCCGTCGTGCGGGAACTGCGCGAGGAGCTCGGCGTCGACGCCGAGACCGCGGAGCGCGTCCCGGGGGAGTGGCCGCTGCGGACGCCGTACGTGATGCGGGTGTGGATCGCGCGCCTGCGCCCCGGATCGCCCGCCCCCCGGCCCCTGGAGGACCACGACGAGCTGCGCTGGCTCGCCCCCGGCCGGGTCTGGGACGTCGACTGGCTCGACCACGACGTGCCCGCCGTCCGCGGCGTCCTCGCCCGTCTCGGCCTCCCGGAGAGCGGGTGAAGCGCGGGTGCGGCGTACGGGGGCGGGCAGGACGGTGCGTGGGCGCCTTCCCGCGCCGCCCGTGCCACGATGCGCCGTCGCGCGCGGTACTCCGCCCGCCATATCGGGTATATGCCCCTTAACCCCATGAGACCGGACATGGGTGGACTCCCTCGGCGGGGAAGTGATCCGCGTGATCGACACCGACGGCGACCACGCCGCGTGGACCTTCCCGGCAGCCCCGGGAACCGTGCGCGCCGCCCGTGGTGCCGTCCGCGACCAACTGCGCCTGTGGCGCCTCGACAGCATCGGCGATCTCGCGGCCCTGCTGGTCAGCGAACTGGTCACCAACGCCCTGCGGTACGCCACCGGCCCCGTGGGCGTGCGCCTGACCCGCCCCGCGGAGTTCGGCGGTGTCCTCCTGGTGGAGGTCTCCGACACCCTCCCCGAGCCCCCGCACGAACGCGTCGCCCGGCCCGAGGACGAGGGCGGCCGCGGACTGCAGATGCTGGCCTCCGCCTCGCGCCGCTGGGGCACCCGGCCGGGTGCCGCCGGCAAGACCGTGTGGTTCGAACTCGCGGTGCCGAGATGAGGCGTCGCACGCCCGTTCACGGTGTACGCGCCCGCCCTTTCCGTCGAGTGACCGGCCCGGGGGCGCGACGGTTGTCGAAGAAGGGGTTCGACGACGTGTTCGCTGGTTAGAAGACTGGAAGTGTTCTCACGGCGCGGACCGAAAAGCATCGGGACCGTGCTGTGATCGTGAACACCGTGTTGTGCGGCGCCGTAGTGCTGGATACTGCGGGCAGCCGCCCCCGGTGACCGGTGCCGGACGCGGTGAGCTGGAGGGGACGGTTCGCGTGAGCGAGATACCAGCGAAGGCCACGGAGTCCGAGGACCCGTCGGGCGGCGCGAGGAGCGGGGCCGTCGACGGCCTCCTCCCCGGCGACGCTCCGTCCGCCGACGTGATGTGGCAGACCAGCCCGCCCGGCTCCCTGTACGACTACGTCAAGGTCGCCTCCTTCTCCATCGGCCCGGACGGGCTGGTCGACCAGTGGAGCCTGCGCGCCGAGCAGGTCTTCGGCATCCCCGCCGAACGCGCCGTCGGCATGGACCCCATCGAGGCGTTCGTCGAGCCGGTGCGGCGGGAGCGCGGCCAGCGCAAGATGGCCGAGATCCTCGACGGCCGGGAGTGGACCGGAGTGGTGCCCTTCCGGCTGTCGGCCGCCCTGGTGGCGGACGAGCGCGAGCGGGAGGGCCTCGCCGAGGTCTACGTCATGCCGACGCGGACCGAGGAGGGCGAGAAGGCCGCCGTCTGCATCGTCGTGGACGTCCGCACCCTGCGCCGCATCGAGACGGATCTCGCCGCCTCGCAGGCCATATTCGGCCAATCCCCGTTCGGTTTCCTGCTGATCGACGCCGACCTGCGGGTGCGTCGCGCCAACCAGCGGTTCGCGTCCATCTTCGGCGGCGTCCCGGACGACCACCGCGGCAAGGGCGTGCACGACTACCTGCCGCGCGGCGAGGCCGAGCGGGTCGCCGCGACCCTGCGCCGGGTGCTGGAGACCGGCGACTCCATCACGGACATGCACGTCACGGGCTTCGTGCCGGGTTCCGAGGAGCGCCGCCACTGGTCCGTGAACCTCTACCGGGTGCACAGCGGCAGCGGCCGGCCCATCGGCATCGCCTGGCTGGGAACCGACATCACCGCCCGTCGCGCCGCCGCCCGCGAGGCCGCCGCCGCACGGCGCAACCTCGCCCTCCTCAACGAGGCGGGCGCCCGGATCGGCAACTCCCTCGACCTGGAGACCACCGCCCGGGAACTCCTGGACGTCGTCGTCCCCGGCTTCTGCGACCTGGCCACCGTCGACCTGTACCAGGGACTGCTGGTCGGCGACGAGACCCCCCCGGGACTCGCCGACGGCAGTGCGGAGGTGCGCCGCGTCGCCTTCGCCAGTGCCGTGTCCGACGCGCCGTTCAGCGGCGTCGGGGAGCCGGTGAAGCTGGGCGCCGTCCACCACTACCCCTTCAACTCGCCCTGCGCGGACGCCCTGCGCACCGCCCGCCCGCAGAGCGTCCCCGGCGAGGAGGGCGGGCTGGTGCAGTCCACGCTCGCCGTGCCGATGGTCGCCCACGACACCGTGGTGGGCCTCGCCCGGTTCGCCCGCACCAAGGGCAGCGAGCCGTTCGGCGACCGCGACCGCGACCTCGCGGTCGAACTGGCCGCCCGCGCCGCCGTCTGCATCGACAACGCCCGCCTCTACCGGCGCGAGCACGAACGCGCGTTGATACTGCAGCGCTCCCTGCTCCCGCCCGGCGACCCCGAGGCCTCCGGCCTCGACATCGCCTGCCGCTACCTGCCCGGCAACGCGGCCACCGGCCGGACCGGCGAGGTCGGCGGCGACTGGTTCGACGTCATCGAACTCCCCGGCCACCGCACCGCGCTGGTCGTCGGCGACGTCATGGGACGCGGTCTGCGCGCGGCCGTCGCCATGGGCGAACTGCGCACCGCCGTACGGACCCTGGCCCAGCTCGACCTGGAACCCGCCGAGGTCCTGTCCCAGTTGGACGAGATCGCCCGGGGCCTGGGCGCCCCCGGAGGCGTCCAGCAGGCCACCCGGGCCGCCCGCCGCCCCCGCGAGGCCGACCTCTCCGAGGTCTACCTGGCGACCTGTGTCTACGCCGTCTACGACTCGGTGACCAGGCGCTGCACCTTCGCCAACGCGGGCCATCTGCCGCCCGTCCTGGTCGAACCCGGCGAGCCCGCGCTGATGCTGGACGTCCCGCCCGGAATGCCGCTCGGCGTCGGCGGGGAACCCTTCGAGGAGGTGGAGGTCGAACTGCCCGAGGGCGCCCTTCTCGCGCTCTACACGGATGGACTGGTCGAAAGCCGCGACCACCCCCTCGACGAGGGCCTCCAGGCCTTCGTGGGCGCGCTCACGGACCCGTCCCACCCCTCGACGGCGGCGCGGCACGCCGACTCCCACCCGAACCTGGAGGACGTCTGCGACCACGTCCTCAACACCCTCGACACCCACCACGGCGAGGACGACATCGCCCTGCTGATGGCCCGCGTCCAGGGACTGCCCGCCGAGTCCGTCGGCGACTGGACCCTGCCCCGTGAGCCCCGCAGCGTGGGCCGCGCCCGTGAGTACGCCCGCGCACAGCTGACCGGCTGGGGCCTGGAGCCCCTGGTCGACACCACGGAACTCCTGGTCAGCGAGCTGGTCACCAACGCGCTGCGGTACGGCGAGGGAGAGATCAGACTCCGTCTCCTCCTCGACCGCACCCTGGTCTGCGAGGTCTGGGACTCCGGCCTGGTCCAGCCCCGCCGCCGCCGCGCCCGCGACACCGACGAGGGGGGCCGCGGCCTCCAGCTGGTCGGCCTGCTCAGCGCGGCCTGGGGCTCCCGCCGCACCCCCCGGGGCAAGACGGTCTGGTTCGAACTCCCCCTCCCCGGCGCCGACACCGTCCTGACCGACCCGGCGGAGGCGCTGCTGAGCCTGTTCTGACGGCCCGACGGCCACCGGCACGCACGGCGGGCCCCCGCCGTCGGGCGACCGCAACCGGAACACCCGTTCCCCTCGTCCTCCCTTCAACGTCAACGACGCGGTTGCCTGCGGGAGCCTGCGGGAGCCGGCGGGAGAAGGGGAGTCGGCATGGAACGCGCGGAACCGCAGGAGCCGGCGGCCGCGGCGGACGGCCCGCCCCGGGAACCGGCGGACGCGGGCGACGGTGCTTCCCGGCGGGAACCGGCGGGGGGCGCCGACGGCGATTCCTCCGCGGCCCCCGACGGACGGTCCGGCGCACGCCGCAGGCCCTGGGTCCGCCGGGCCCGGCGCACGGCCCTGGCGGTCACGCTCCTCCTGGTCGTCCCCCTCCTCGCCGTCGAGACGGCCCTGCGCGTCACCTACATGGGGGACCCGGCGGACGGCACGTACACCCGCGACCGGGACGCCATGTGGCTCGGGCACGCCTGGGTCGACGGACGGAAGAAGGACGCCGACGTCACCGCCCTGGCCCGCCGCCTCGAGGGCACCGGGATCCGTGACCTGTACGTCCACTCCGGGCCGCTGGAGCACGACGGGACCCTGCCGGAGTCGGCGTACCCGCGTGCCCGCTGGCTGACCGACGCCGTGCACCGGGAGCTGCCGGGCGTCCGCGTCCAGGCCTTCCTCGGGGACGTCCTCGCCAACGGGGGCCCCGACGGCCTGCACCTGGACCGTGCCGCCACCCGCGCCGCCGTCGTGCGCAGCGCCGGCCAGGTCCTGGACGCGGGCTACGACGGCGTCCACCTCGACCTGGAGCCGCTGCACTCCGGTGACCGGGACTACCTCTCCCTCCTGGACGACCTGCGCGCCGTCACCCGCGCCGAGGACGCGCAGCTGTCCGTGGCCGCCCACCAGATCGACCCGCTCCCCGCCCTCCACTCCGTGTTCGGCCTCTTCGCCGAACACCCCAAGTGGTGGTCGCAGGAGTTCTTCGGCCAGGTCGCCCGGCGCGTCGACCAGATCGCCGTGATGACGTACGACACCGCACAGCCCCTGGAGGGCACCTACGGCGGCTACGTGGCCCAGCAGACGTCGCTCGCGCTGGAGGTCACCCCGTCCACCACGCACCTGCTGATCGGGCTGCCCTTCTACCACGAGAGCAACTTCGACCACTGGGGTCACGCCGAGACCGTCGCTGCCGCCGTCCGCGGCGCCCGCCTCGGCCTCTCCCGCACGGACCCCGACCGGAAGCTCTTCGGCGTCGCCCCGTACATCGACTTCGCGGCGACGGAGACGAACCGGAGGGAGTACCGGGAGGGCTGGCTGCGGCCTAACGCCTCCTGATCCTCGACCCCAGCCACACCAGCGGGTCGTACTTGCGGTCCGCCGCCCGTTCCTTCAGCGGGATCAGCGCGTTGTCCGTGATCCTGATCCCCTCGGGGCAGACCTCCGTGCAGCACTTGGTGATGTTGCAGTAGCCGAGGCCGTGGTCCTCCTGGGCCGCGCGCCCGCGGTCCAGGCCGGCCTCCTCGGCCGCGTCCAGCGGGTGCATGTCGAGCTCCGCGACCCGCATCAGGAAGCGCGGACCGGCGAACGCCTGCTTGTTCTCCTCGTGGTCGCGGACCACGTGGCAGGTGTCCTGGCACAGGAAGCACTCGATGCACTTGCGGAACTCCTGCGAGCGGTCCACGTCCTCCTGCGTCATCCGGTACTCGCCCGGCCCGACCCCCTCCGGCGGGACGAAGGCGGGGACCTCCCTGGCCTTGGTGTAGTTGAAGCCGACGTCCGTCACCAGGTCCCGGATCACCGGGAAGGCCCGCAGCGGGGTCACGGTGATCGTCTCGTCCCGCTCGAACACCGACATGCGCGTCATGCACATCAGCCGGGGACGCCCGTTGATCTCCGCCGAACACGAGCCGCACTTGCCGGCCTTGCAGTTCCAGCGCACGGCGAGATCGGGGGCCTGGGTGGCCTGGAGGCGGTGGATGATGTCGAGGACCACCTCGCCGTCGTTCACCTCGACCCCGAAGTCCTCCAGGCCGCCGCCCCGCACGTCCCCGCGCCACACCTTGAAGCGGGCCTCGTAGCTGCTCACTCGTGGAGCTCCTCTTCTGCGAGGTACTTGACCAGCTCCTCCCTCTCGAAGAGGGCGAGCAGGTCGGGACGGATGGGTTCGGTGGTCTCGCGGGTGAGGGTGATCTGCCCGCTCGCCGTGTCGGTGGCCGCGAGACCGCCCGTCGGGTCGGTGAGCGCGCACAGCAGGTTCACGTTGCGCCAGGCGCGCTCCATCCCGGAGTGGTCCTCACGGGTGTGCCCGCCGCGCGACTCGGTGCGCTCCAGCGCCGCCCGGGCCACGCACTCGCTGACCAGCAGCATGTTCCTCAGGTCGAGCGCGAGGTGCCAGCCGGGGTTGAACTGCCGGTGCCCCTCGACGCCGGCCCGGCGGGCTCGCAGGCGCAGCTCGGCGAGCTTCTCCAGGGCCTGCTTCATCTCGTGCCCGCGGCGGATGATGCCGACCAGGTCGTTCATCGTCTGCTGGAGTTCCTGGTGCAGCGTGTAGGGGTTCTCCGGCGGTCCCCCGGCCGGCTCCCCGCCCTCCGCGGAGAACGGGCGCAGGGCCTCCGCGGCGGCCGCGTCGACCTGTGCGTCGTCCACCCGGGGCCGCGCGCCCCCGGTCCCGCTCGCGTACTCGGCCGCGTGCCATCCCGCCCGGCGCCCGAACACCAGCAGGTCGGACAGGGAGTTCCCGCCGAGCCGGTTGGAGCCGTGCATCCCGCCGGCCACCTCACCGGCCGCGAACAGCCCCGGCACCCCGCGCGCCGCCGCCGAGTCGGAGTCGACGGCGATGCCGCCCATCACGTAGTGGCAGGTCGGCCCGACCTCCATCGCCTCCGCCGTGATGTCGACGTCCGCCAGTTCCTTGAACTGGTGGTACATCGACGGCAGCCGCCGCTTGATCACCTCGGCCGGCATCCGGGTGGACACGTCCAGGAAGACCCCGCCGTGCGGGGAGCCGCGGCCGGCCTTCACCTCCGCGTTGATCGCGCGGGCCACCTCGTCGCGGGGGAGCAGCTCGGGCGGGCGCCGGTTGTGGTCCGGGTCGTCGTACCAGCGGTCGCCCTCCTCCTCGGACTCGGCGTACTTGTCCTTGAAGACGTCCGGGACGTAGTCGAACATGAACCGCCTGCCCTCGGAGTTGCGCAGCACCCCGCCGTCCCCGCGCACCGACTCGGTGACGAGGATGCCCTTCACCGACGGCGGCCAGACCATCCCGGTCGGGTGGAACTGCACGAACTCCATGTTCAGCAGCGGGGCCCCGGCCAGCAGCGCCAGCGCGTGCCCGTCACCGGTGTACTCCCACGAGTTCGACGTCACCTTGAACGACTTGCCGATCCCGCCGGTCGCGATCACCACGGCGGGCGCCTCCAGGACGAAGAACCGCCCGGACTCCCGCTCGTACCCGAAGACCCCGGAGACCTTCCCGCCGTCCTTCAGCACGCGGGTGACCGTGCACTCCTGGAAGACCTTCAGCCGGGACTCGTAGTCCCCGGTCTCGCGGAAGTCCTCCTGCTGGAGCGCGACGACCTTCTGCTGGAGGGTGCGGATCAGCTCGAGGCCGGTGCGGTCGCCCACGTGCGCCAGGCGCGGGTACTCGTGGCCGCCGAAGTTGCGCTGGGAGATCCGGCCGTCCTTCGTCCGGTCGAACAGCGCGCCCCAGGTCTCCAGCTCCCACACCCGCTGCGGTGCCTCCCGGGCGTGCAGCTCGGCCATCCGCCACTGGTTGAGGAACTTGCCGCCGCGCATGGTGTCGCGGAAGTGGACCTGCCAGTCGTCCCCGGCGTTGGCGTTGCCCATCGCCGCCGCGATGCCTCCCTCGGCCATCACGGTGTGCGCCTTGCCGAACAGCGACTTGCAGATCACGGCCGTGCGGGCACCCCGCTCGCGCGCCTCCACGGCGGCGCGCAGGCCCGCGCCGCCGGCCCCGACCACGACGACGTCCCACTCCTGTCGGTCGACCACGGACATCAGTCAAAGCCCCCCGTTAGAAGAAGCGCGGATCGTCGAGGACACCGGACGCGACGAGGTAGACGTAGAGGTCGGCGAGGGCCACGCTCAGCAGCGACGCCCAGGCGAGCTGCATGTGCCGGGCGTTCAGCCGGCTCACCCACTGCCACATCCGGTAGCGCACCGGATGCCTGGAGAAGTGCTTCAGCTTCCCGCCGACGATGTGCCGGCAGGAGTGGCAGGAGACCGTGTACGCCCAGATCAGCACGATGTTGACCAGGAACACCAGGGTGCCGAGCCCCATGTGGCCCCACGCGTAGTGCTCGTCGCGGAAGGCGAGCACGGTGTCGTAGGTCAGGATGCCGGCGACCGGGACCGCCGCGTAGAAGAAGTACCGGTGGACGTTCTGCAGGATCAGCGGGAAGCGGGTCTCCCCGGTGTACTTCCCGTGCGGCTCGGCCACCGCGCAGGCCGGCGGGGACGCCCAGAAGCCCCGGTAGTAGGCCTTGCGGTAGTAGTAGCAGGTCAGCCGGAAGCCGAGCGGGAAGATCAGGATGATGATCGCCGGGGAGACGGCCCACCAGGTGCCGAACAGTTCCCAGTTCGGCCCGGACCGCATCGGCTCGCAGTTCTCCGCGAGGCACGGCGAGTAGAACGGCGAGACGTACGGCGCCGCGTAGTAGTCGGCGTTCGAGAAGGCCCGCCACGTCGAGTAGACGACGAAGGCGAGCAGCCCGGCCGCGGTGGCGGCCGGGGCCAGCCACCAGCGGTCGGTCCGCAGGTGCGGGGCGGCGATCGCGGCGCGCGTGCCGGATCTCACACCGCCGCTTCTCGGGCGGGGTTCCGTGGCGGGAGGTTCCGTGCCAGTGGCCACTTGTCCACTCCGGTAGGGGGTCGGGGACGCCGCGATCGGCGGGGATCAGGGGGCGTGACGGCCGCGGGCGCCCAGACCCTCGTCGTCCGTGTCCACCCACAGGGAGGGGTCGTAGGGGGTGTCGGAGATGGTGACGAGGTCGGGCCGCCGCTGCGGGGCCGCGGTGACGGCGGCCGTCTCCCGCAGCAGTGCGAAGCTCTCCCGCAGGTGATCGGCGTCGGTGCGGACGCGGCGCATCTCCAGGCCGCCGCCGCCCAGCTGCTTCTCCAGCCGCCCCACCGACCGGACCAGGTCGTCGAGACAGCGCTGGACGGATGACAGTTCGTCGTGCACGGACATGACGTGACCTCATTTCCACGGGTTCTTCAGGCCCAGGCGGCAACGTTCATGCGCCTGAGAGTGTTGCGCGTCACACCTTGTGCTGTGAAGGGATGTGCATCGATTGGCCGAGGCGCACGGGTGCGGCGGACGGCGTCTTGAGCCGCACGGGTGGGGTTGCCGTCCGTGGTCGCCGTGTCGCCCCGGGTTGCCGAACCCTTTCCTCTTCAGTGGGCCGCATACGTCGGATGAGCTCCAAATACCACCAAAAGTGATCGTAACGCCCGCGGCTTTCCGGAGGTACTCAGAGATGTCCCACGACGGCGGCGGCCCGCGCGCGGCTCTGCGCCAGGTCGCCCTCCTCACCGCCGGCCTGCTCGTGGTGCCCGCACTGGCCGGATGCGGCTCCGACGACCCGGCGGGCAGGCCTCTCGCGGGAGCGGACATCGCCCGTGCCGACCGGGCCCTGATCGCCGACGGGGGCACCCTGCGCTGGGCCGTGGACACCGTCCCGGACACCCTGAACGCCTTCCAGGCGGACGCGGACGCCACCACCACCCGGATCACCCAGGCCGTCCTGCCCTCGATGTACCGGATGGACGGCAGGGGCCGGCCGGTGCGCAACCCCGACTACCTGGAATCCGCCGAGGTCGTCGACACCGAGCCCCGGCAGGTGGTCCTCTACCGGCTCAACCAGCAGGCCGTCTGGAGCGACGGCCGCGAGATCGGCGCCGCCGACTTCGCCGCCCAGTGGCGCGCCCTGTCCGGCAAGGACACCGCCTACTGGACCGCCCGCAACGCCGGCTACGACCGCATCGCGAAGATCGAGCGGGGCGGGAACGACCTCGAGGTCAAGGTCACCTTCAGCCGCCCCTACGCCGACTGGAAATCGCTGTTCACGCCGCTGTACCCGAAGGAGGTCATGGGCACCCCCGACTCCTTCAACGACGGAGCCCGCAGGAAGCTCAAGGTCACCGCCGGGCCCTTCACGGTGAAGAAGGTCGACACCGGGAAGGACGAGGTCACCCTCACCCGCAACGTGCGCTGGTGGGGCGACCCGGCGAAGCTGGAGAGGATCGTGCTGCGGGCCGTGCCCCACGACAAGCGGATCTCCGCGCTCGGCGCCGGAACCGTCGACCTGGCCGAGATCGGCCCGGGCGCCGCCCGCCGCATCACCGCCGCCGCGCTGCCGCGGAGCGGGGACAACCCTCTGGCGGGCCCCGGGGCCGCCCGGTCCGCCGCGGCCGCGCTGCGCTCCTGGGCCGTCGCCCACGGCTCCGACGAGGAGGCCGCCGACGAGGAGGTCTCCGCCCGCGGGAAGCTGCGCGAGAAGGCCGGGAAGCGCGCCCGCCGGCAGAAGGCCCTGGCCGGCTTCGAGGTGCGCGCGTCACTGGAGCCCGCCTACACCCAGCTCGCCCTGAACGGCGCCGACGGCCCCCTCGCCGACGAGCGGGTCCGCCGCGCCGTGGCCCGGGCCCTGGACCGCAGGGCCATCGCCGAGGCGGTCCTGAAACCGCTCGGCCTGCCCGCCGAGCCCCTGGGCAGTCACCTCGCCCTGTCCGGCCAGGCCGTCTACGCCGACCACAGCGGAGCCCTCGGCGAGCAGGACGCCGAGGAGGCGCAGGCGCTGCTCGCGGACGCCGGCTGGGAGCCGGGCGGGCCGGTGAAGGGGAAGAAGGAGAAGGACGAGGGGGAAGGGGAGGAGGCGGCCGGACCGGAGGGAGAGGAGGACGGCGACTCCGAGGAGGACACCGGGTCCGAGGGCGACGACGGCACGTACATCGTCGGGGAGGACGACAAGGCCCCGCACGACTCCGGCACCGGCACCAGGCACCTGCAGCAGGGCGGCGCCCCCGGCGCCTACGCCCCCAGGGGCACCGCCGCCCCGGCCCGGGCCGGCGGCGCCCGCGTCGCCAAGGACGGCAAGGCGCTCACCCTCCGCTTCGTCCTGCCCTCGGGACCGGGCGCGGACGCGCTGCACACCGTGGCCGGCCGGATCGCGAGGATGCTGGAGCGGATCGGCATCGGCACGAAGATCACCAAGGTCGACGACGCCAGCTACTTCAAGGACCACATCGCCTCCGGGAAGTACGACCTCGCCCTGTACTCCTGGCCTGCGACCGCCTACCCCGCCACCGACGCCCGCCCCGTCTACGCCAAACCGGTCCCGGCCGCCGACGGCTCCCTGAACGTGGAGCAGAACTACACCCGCGTCGGCACCGACCAGGTCGACCAGCTCTTCGACCAGGCCCTCACCACCCTCGACGACTCCGAGCGCCGCGCCCTGCTCCGCAAGGCCGACTCCCGCATCTGGGCGGCGGCCGGCTCCATCCCCCTCTACCAGCGCCCCCAGCTCACCGCCGCCCGCAAGGACCTGGTCAACGCCGGCGCGTTCGGATTCCGCACACCGGTGTACGAGGACATGGGCTTCCTGAAGAAGGGCGCGAAGCCGGCGGCGGGCCCGTCGCCCGACGTCCCGTCCGCCGGGTAGCTCAGCACACGCTCAAAGCGCTTGTGGCCCCCCGCCCGGTGCCCGCACCATGGGACCGACAGGATCATGGTGCGGCCGCCGGGCGGCCGCACACGGGGGAAGAGGAGCCGCGGATGCGCGGTGTGGCGCTACGACGTCCGGTGGCGGCGGGGCTGACCGTCGCGGCCCTGGTGGCGGGTCTCGCGGGATGCACGGGGGACCCGGGCGGCGACGGGGAAGGGAAGGCCGCGGCCACGGCGTGCGCGGACGGGGCCTACGCGTGGTCCGGGATCCGGCGGACGCAGGAGCTGACCGCGATGGCCGACCCGATCCGGATCGAGGAGGAGACCGACTCCTACGAGGCCCGCCTCGAGCCCGTCGGCGACCCCGTCCGCCGTCCCTCCGTGACCGGCGCGCCCCGGGGCGTCGGCGCCGCCGGTGTGATCAGGGCGCTGGGCGCCCGCCTGAGGACCGAGGAGCCCCTCGCGGGACCGTCGGAGACCGAGCGCGCGGACGAGGACCACTACTTCGAGGTGGCGACCGGCGACCTGAAGGGCGCGTACTACGCGTGGGGCTGGATCGACCTCGTGGAGGCCGACTTCACGTACACGTGCGGGAGCGCGGAGCCGGTCCGGGGCCGGGTACGGACCTGGGAGGGGACCGGCAGCGGCTTCCTGTCCTGTTCCGAGACCGCCGGCGAGGACGACGTCCCGGCCCGCACCGCCGGCCGCGGGTCCTGCCCGGCCGGATCCGCCGCGGCGGAGGCGGAGATCTGACCTCTGAGCTGCGCCGACACCTTCGTGACCGCCCCAGGGCCGGCGCACCCGTACCATGGGATGAGGCCGAGGCGTGTTCAGCCCGGCAGGGCCCGCACACCACAGACGCTCGTGCGGGACATTCCTCAGCACTCCGGGAGTACGCCTTTTATGGCACCGTCTCTGACACGTCACGACATCCGCAACGTCGCCATCGTCGCCCACGTCGACCACGGCAAGACCACCATCGTCGACGGCATGCTCAAGCAGGCCGGCGCCTTCGCCGCGCACCAGCTCGACTCGGTCGACGACCGCATGATGGACTCGAACGACCTGGAGCGTGAGAAGGGCATCACGATCCTCGCCAAGAACACGGCGGTGAAGTACCACCCCAAGGACGGCGGGGAGCCCATCACGATCAACATCATCGACACCCCCGGCCACGCCGACTTCGGCGGCGAGGTCGAGCGCGGTCTGTCGATGGTCGACGGCGTGGTGCTGCTGGTGGACGCCTCCGAGGGCCCGTTGCCGCAGACCCGCTTCGTGCTGCGCAAGGCGCTGCAGCAGCGGCTGCCGATCATCCTCTGCATCAACAAGACGGACCGCCCGGACGCCCGGATCGACGAGGTCGTCAACGAGACCTACGACCTCTTCCTCGACCTGGACGCCGACGAGGAGCAGATCGAGTTCCCGATCGTCTACGCCTGCGGCCGGGACGGTGTGGCCTCCCTCACCAAGCCCGACGACGGCACGGTCCCGACCGACTCCGACTCGCTGGAGCCGTTCTTCTCCACGATCCTGGAGCACATCCCGGCCCCCACCTACGAGGAGGGTGCCCCGCTCCAGGCCCACGTCACCAACCTCGACGCCGACAACTTCCTCGGCCGCATCGCCCTGCTCCGCGTCCACCAGGGCGAGCTGAGGAAGGGGCAGACGGTCGCCTGGATGAAGCGCGACGGATCCGTCTCCAACGTGCGCATCTCCGAGCTGATGATGACCGAGGCGCTCACCCGCAAGCCCGCCGAGAAGGCCGGCCCCGGTGACATCTGCGCGGTCGCGGGCATCCCGGAGATCATGATCGGCGAGACCCTGGCCGACCAGGAGAACCCGGTCGCGCTGCCGCTGATCACGGTGGACGAGCCGGCGATCTCCATGACCATCGGCACCAACACCTCCCCGCTGGTCGGCCGCGGTGCCACCGGCAAGGGCGCCGACAACAAGGCGGCCGTCAAGGACCGCAAGGTCACCGCCCGCCAGGTCAAGGACCGTCTGGACCGCGAGCTGATCGGCAACGTCTCGCTCCGCGTCCTGGACACCGACCGCCCCGACGCCTGGGAGGTGCAGGGCCGTGGCGAACTGGCGCTGGCCATCCTGGTCGAGCAGATGCGCCGCGAGGGCTACGAGCTCACCGTCGGCAAGCCGCAGGTGGTCACCAAGGACGTCGACGGCAAGGTCCACGAGCCGGTCGAGCGCATGACCATCGACGTCCCCGAGGAGCACATGGGCGCGGTCACGCAGCTCATGGGCGTCCGCAAGGGCCGGATGGACAACATGTCCAACCACGGCTCCGGCTGGGTGCGCATGGAGTTCGTGGTGCCCTCCCGCGGCCTGATCGGCTTCCGCACGGAGTTCCTGACCCAGACCCGCGGCACGGGCATTGCCCACTCCATCCACGAGGGCCACGAGCCCTGGTTCGGCACGCTCACCACCCGTAACAACGGCTCCCTGGTCGCCGACCGCTCCGGCGCGGTCACCGCGTTCGCGATGACCAACCTCCAGGAGCGCGGCGTGCTGTTCGTGGAGCCCGGCACCGAGGTGTACGAGGGCATGATCGTCGGCGAGAACTCCCGTGCCGACGACATGGACGTCAACATCACCAAGGAGAAGAAGCTCACCAACATGCGGTCGTCCTCGGCCGATTCGTTCGAGGCGATCGTGCCGCCGCGCAAGCTCTCGCTGGAGCAGTCCCTGGAGTTCTGCCGCGACGACGAGTGCGTGGAGGTCACCCCGGAGGCCGTGCGCATCCGCAAGGTGAACCTGGACGCCCGCGAGCGCGCCCGCGCCGCGAGCCGCGCCAAGCACGGCTGACGGCCGCGGCAGCGCCCGCGCGAGCGAACGGCGCCGGACACCCCGCACACGGGTGCCCGGCGCCGTTCGCGTGCGGGGCGGGGAGCGACACCGGACACGGCCCGAAGACCAAGCCCGGTGCGAAGGCGGACCGGGGAAAGGAAAAGTGAGGAAAAGGAGGGGGAAAGAGGGGTAGGGAAAACCCTTGATCTGGCCGATGCATGCCGTCGAAACGGCCGGATCGCACTAGCCTCCTTCCGGAGCGACGCGCCTGGTGACCGGCGGATCCGGGTTCCGCGGTCCATGACCAACGGCCCTGCCGGCCAAGGGCGCTGAGCGCGTGGCAGCCCCGAGACGCGCCTTGCACGGCGGGCACGTTACTCGCAATCGGTTTTCCTCTGCGCGACCGTCCGTTATTCGGACACCCGCCCCCGATAGATGTGTAACAAGTCCGTTTCGCAGGGATCTTTCACCAAACGCTTTGTCCGGATTTTGGAAGATGTAGGACCCAGCTGTGATCGAACCGATACCTCGTGGGTGTGGTTCGGTCGTGGCGCATGGCAGATAGTTAGGCGCGTAGAGCTCGGATGAACAGGTCACGCGCTGACGGCGCCGACTTACGAGCGCGGGGGCACCTGATGATCTCCGGCACCGGCGACGGGCGGTGGACGGTGACATGTCGCGTGCTCCTCTTTGCGGTGAACCAATGGACTCATGAGGAGGAACCCATGCGCGGTGCCAGGAGCGCCAAGTGGGTCGCGGGGGCGATAGTGGTCGCCCTGGCCGCCACCGCCTGCGGCGGCGGCGACGGTGACAGTGAGGGCAAGAGCAAGGGTTCCGGCCCTGCGGGGTACGTCTCGATCGACGTCGGCGAGCCGCAGAAGCCGCTGATCCCGGCTGACACCAACGAGTCCAACGGCTCGTACGTCATCCAGTCCCTGTTCACCCAGCTGCTCGACTTCGACGCCAAGGGTGACATCGTCTACACGAACGCCGAGTCGGTCACCACCGAGGACTCGAAGACGTGGACGGTCAAGCTCAAGAAGGGCTGGAAGTTCCACAACGGTGAGGACGTCACCTCCAAGTCGTACATCGACGCCTGGAACTGGTACGCCAACATCAAGAACAACCAGCAGAACTCCTTCTGGTTCCAGGACATCAAGGGTTACGACGACGTCCACCCGGAGAAGGGCGACCCGAAGGCCGAGACCATGTCCGGTCTGAAGGCCGTGGACGACCACACCTTCACCATCGAGCTGAAGTACACGATGCCGTACTTCAACTACAAGCTGGGCTACACCACGTGGGCCCCGCTGCCCAAGGTCTTCTACGACGACCCGAAGGCCTTCGGCCAGAAGCCGGTCGGCAACGGTCCCTACACCTTCGAGAAGTGGGACCACAAGAAGCTCATCCAGGTCAAGGCCTGGGACGAGTACCAGGGCCCGAACAAGGCGAAGAACAAGGGCGTCCAGTTCAAGTCCTACACGACGCTCGAGGCCGCCTACAAGGACGTCGTCTCCGGCAACCTGGACATGATCCGCCAGGTCGGCCCGACGGACCTGCCGAAGTACAAGCAGGACCTGGGCGACGGCGCCATCGAGCAGCCGTACGCGGCCATCCAGACGCTGACCCCGGCGTTCTACTCCAAGACCTTCAAGGACATCGACCCGAAGGTCCTGCAGGGTCTGTCGATGGCGATCGACCGCGACACGATCACCAAGACGGTTCTGAACAACACCCGCACGCCGGCCAAGGGCTTCACCCCGCCGGGCGTCAAGGGCTACCAGAACCTGGACACCGACGTGTTCACGTACGACCCGGCCAAGGCCAAGCAGCTCATCAAGGAGGGTGGCGGCGTCCCGGGCAACAAGTTCACCATCCAGTACAACACCGACGGCGGGCACAAGGAGTGGGTGACCGCGGTCTGCGAGTCCATCCGCAAGGCCACCGGTGTCGACTGCGTGGGCGACCCGAAGCCCGACTTCGCCACGGACCTCGAGGCCCGTGACAACGACCAGGTGAAGGGCATGTACCGCGGCGGCTGGGTCGCCGACTACCCGGTCAACGCCAACTTCATGAAGGAGCTGTACCACACCACCGCCGAGGCCAACAACGGTCGCTTCTCCAACAAGGAGATCGACTCGCTGATGAACAAGGCGGACAAGGCCAAGTCCCTGGAAGAGTCCGTGAAGGCCTTCCAGGAGGTCGAGAAGAAGCTGGTCGAGCACATGCCGGCCATCCCGCTCTGGTACTACCGCATCAACGGCGGCCACGGTAAGAACGTCGACAACGTCAACGTCGACTTCCACGGTGACCTCGAGGTGTGGGCCGTCACCACCAAGTAAGAGGAACCTCAGGGCTCTTCACACTAGGCCGTAAGCCCGCCGCCGCCCAGGCGGCGGTGGGAGGTGCGTGGGGCCGTCTCGTCATCAGGAGACGGCCCCCCACCTGCGTTAACCCCTCACGGAGGCACCTATGGGGCGCTATGTCGCACGACGACTGCTCCAGATGATCCCGGTCTTCATCGGGTCAACCTTGATCATCTTCTGTATGATGTACGCCCTGCCCGGGGACCCCGTCCGGGCGATGATGGGGGATCAGGCGTACGACCCGAGCGTGGTCGCGAGCATCAAGAAGGACCTCGGCCTCGACCAGCCGCTGCTGCAGCAGTACGTCAACTACATGACCGGGCTGTTCCAGGGCGACTTCGGCACCCAGATCGCCAGCAAGCGACCCATCGCGGACGTCATCGCCGACGCGTTCCCGGTGACGATCCGGCTGACGATCTTCGCCTTCACCTTCGTCACGCTCGTGGGCATCGGCCTCGGCGTCGTCGCCGGCCTGCGCCCCGACACGCTGCGGGACCGCGGACTGCTGACGCTGACGCTGTTCCTGGTCTCGATGCCGTCCTTCGTGCTGGGCTTCCTGCTGCAGTACCTGCTCGCGTTCAAGTGGTCCGTCACCACCCCCACGGTGACCGACTCGATGGACTTCGGCCAGCTCGCGCTTCCCGCCATCGTGCTGGCGTCGCTCTCCCTGGCCTACGTGGCCCGGCTGACCCGTACGTCGATCGCGGAGAACCTGCGTTCCGACTACATGCGCACCGCCATCGCCAAGGGGCTGCCGCGCCGCCGCGTCATCGGCGTCCACCTGATGCGCAACTCGCTGATCCCCGTGGTCACCTTCCTCGGCATCGAGCTCGGCAGCCTGATGACCGGCGCCATCGTGACCGAGGGCATCTTCAACGTGCGGGGCATCGGCATCGAGATCTACGAGGCCCTCAGCCGGCGTGAGGGCGCCACGGTCGTGGGCATCGCCTCGCTGATGGTGCTCATCTACCTCGCCGCCAGCCTGATCGTCGACCTGCTTTACGCGGTCCTGGACCCGAGGATCCGGTATGCCTGACAAGACCATCGAAAAGAGGGTCGACGCCCTTCCCGGGGACACCGCGAGCACTGCCGGCGTCGTCGTGACCGACTCCGGGCCGGCCCCCGAGAAGGCGCGCAGCCTGTGGTCCGACGCCTGGCACGACCTGCGGCGCAACCCGCTGTTCCTGATATCGGCCGTGCTGATCCTGTTCCTGCTGATCATGGCGGCCTGGCCGGGGCTGTTCACCAGCGCCTCGCCGCGCGACGCCGACCTGGCCAAGCACTACCTGGGCAAGCCGAACTGGGGCCACCTCTTCGCAGCGGACTGGCTCGGCTACGACGTCCAGGGCCGGTCGATCTACGCCCGGGTCGTCTACGGCGCCCGCGCCTCGATCACCGTCGGTGTGGGCGTCACCCTCGCCGTCACCGTTCTCGGCACGGTCATCGGCATGGTCGCCGGTTACTTCGGCGGCTGGACCGACACGCTGCTCTCGCGGCTGACCGACGTCTTCCTCGGCATCCCGTTCCTGCTCGGCGCCCTGGTGATCCTCAACTCCTTCGACGAGCGCACCGTCTGGGTCGTCATCATGGCCCTCGCCTTCCTCGGCTGGACCCAGATCGCCCGTGTCGCCCGCGGCGCCGTGATCACCATCAAGCAGGCGGACTACGTGGTGGCCGCCAGGGCGCTCGGCGCCTCGACGTCCCGGATCCTGCTCCGGCACATCCTGCCCAACGCGCTCGCCCCCATCATCGTCGTGGCGACCATCGCGCTCGGCGGCTACATCGCGGCCGAGGCCACCCTGTCCTTCCTGGGCGTGGGCCTCGGCGACACGGCCGTCTCCTGGGGCGGCGACGTGGCGCGCGGACGTGAGCAGCTCCGTATCGCCCCCCACACCCTGATCATCCCGTCGGTGATGGTCTCGATCACGGTGCTCTCGTTCCTGATGTTCGGCGATGCGGTGCGCAACGCCCTCGACCCCAAGCTGCGCTGAGGGAGGCGTACGTGACCATCATCGAAGAAACGGCCGGAACCCCCGCGCCGGACGGCTCCGGGACGGCTGAGCGTCCGCTCCTCGAAGTCCGGGACCTGCACGTGGAGTTCCGTACCCGTGACGGGGTCGCCAAGGCCGTCAACGGCGTCAACTACTCCGTCGGCGCGGGCGAGACGCTCGCCGTGCTCGGCGAGTCCGGCTCCGGCAAGTCCGTCACCGCCCAGGCGATCATGGGCATCCTCGACATGCCGCCCGGCAGCATCCCCAAGGGGGAGATCCTCTTCCGCGGCCAGGACATGCTGAAGATGTCCGGCGAGGAGCGCCGGAAGATCCGCGGCAACAAGATCGCGATGATCTTCCAGGACGCGCTGTCCTCGCTGAACCCGGTGCTCTCCGTGGGCTACCAGCTCGGCGAGATGTTCCGGGTCCACCAGGGCCTGTCCAAGAAGGAAGCCAAGGCCAAGTCGATCGAGCTGATGGACCGGGTGAAGATCCCGGCCGCCGCGGCCCGGGTCAACGACTACCCGCACCAGTTCTCGGGCGGTATGCGCCAGCGCATCATGATCGCGATGGCGCTCGCCCTGGAACCGGACCTGATCATCGCCGACGAGCCCACCACGGCCCTCGACGTGACCGTCCAGGCCCAGGTCATGGACCTGCTCGCGGAGCTCCAGCGCGAGTACCACATGGGTCTGATCCTGATCACCCACGACCTCGGCGTCGTCGCCGACGTCGCGGACAAGATCGCGGTGATGTACGCGGGGCGGATCGTGGAGACCGCGCCCGTGCGCGAGCTGTACAAGCGGCCCGCGCACCCCTACACCAAGGGCCTGCTCGACTCGATCCCGCGCCTGGACCAGAAGGGCCAGGAGCTGTACGCGATCAAGGGACTGCCGCCCAACCTGACGCGCATCCCGTCCGGCTGCGCCTTCAACCCGCGGTGTCCCAAGGCGCAGGACGTCTGCCGCACGGACGTCCCGCCGCTGTTCCCCGTCACCGAGCGGGACGGCGGCGAGCTGGCCGGCCGCGGCAGCGCGTGCCACTTCTGGAAGGAGACGATCCATGGCTGAGCTGGAGAAGACGGGCGAGGCCATGGACGCCACCCCCAACGTCGCCGAGGTCGAGACGGTCGACGTCGCGACCGAGGAGGAGGCGGTGGCCGCGCTCGACGCGCCCGTCGAGCGCGGTGAGCCGATCCTCCAGGTGCGCAACCTGGTGAAGCACTTCCCGCTGACCCAGGGCATCCTGTTCAAGCGCCAGGTCGGTGCGGTCAAGGCCGTGGACGGGGTCTCCTTCGACCTCTACCAGGGCGAGACGCTCGGCATCGTGGGCGAGTCCGGCTGCGGCAAGTCCACGGTCGCCAAGCTCCTGATGATGCTGGAGAAGGCGACCGCGGGCGAGGTCTTCTACAAGGGCCAGGACATCACCAAGCTGTCCGGGCGTGCGCTGAAGGCGGTCCGGCGGAACATCCAGATGGTGTTCCAGGACCCGTACACCTCGCTCAACCCCCGCATGACGGTGGGCGACATCATCGGGGAGACCTTCGAGATCCACCCCGAGGTGGCGCCGAAGGGCGACCGCCGCCGCAAGGTCCAGGAACTCCTGGACGTGGTCGGTCTCAACCCCGAGTACATCAACCGCTACCCGCACCAGTTCTCGGGCGGTCAGCGCCAGCGCATCGGCATCGCCCGCGGCCTGGCCCTCAACCCCGAGATCATCATCTGCGACGAGCCGGTCTCCGCGCTGGACGTGTCCGTCCAGGCGCAGGTCGTCAACCTGATGGAGAAGCTGCAGGACGAGTTCAACCTCTCCTACCTCTTCATCGCGCACGACCTGTCCATCGTCCGGCACATCTCGGACCGCGTGGGCGTGATGTACCTCGGCAAGATGGCCGAGATCGGCACGGACACGGAGATCTACGACCACCCGACGCACCCCTACACCCAGGCGCTGCTGTCGGCGGTCCCGGTCCCCGACCCGGAGGCCCGCGAGGGCCGGGAGCGGATCATCCTCACCGGCGACGTGCCGTCGCCGGCCAACCCGCCCTCGGGCTGCCGCTTCCGCACCCGGTGCTGGAAGGCCCAGGACAAGTGCGCCGAGGAGGTCCCGCTGCTGGCGGTCCCCGAGCGCTTCAAGGGCGTGGACTCCCCGGCGGCCCACGAGTCGGCCTGCCACTTCGCCGAGGAGAAGGACGTCGTCCACGCGGCCTGACCCCGGCTCCCGCCCAGGAACCCGGCACCCCGTCACGGGGCGCCGGGTTCCGGCGTGCGGGCGCGGGCCCGCCCGCGTGCGCCGTCCGAGGGCGTGTCACCCCCGTACAGGTGCCGCACATGTGCGCACCGCGCCCTTTGCGCCGATATTGGCGTAAAGGGTCGGCGCACGTACCCGGCGCACCTACGAGGAGGCACCCATGCGCGGAGCCACGCACGCCCGATGGGCCGTCTGTGCGGTGGCGGTCGCCCTCGCCGCGACGGCCTGCGGAGCCGAGGCCAGCGGCAACGGCGACGCCGGTGCCGTGCTGAGCGCCTCCTGGGGCGACCCGCAGAACCCGCTGGAGCCGGCCAACACCAACGAGGTCCAGGGCGGCAAGGTCCTCGACATGATCTTCCGGGGGCTGAAGCGCTACGACCCGGTCACCGGCGAGGCGAAGGACATGCTCGCCGAGAGGATCGAGACCTCCGACTCGCGGAACTTCCGCATCACCGTCAAGGACGGCTGGACCTTCAGCAACGGCGAGAAGGTCACCGCGCGGTCCTTCGTCGACGCCTGGAACTACGGCGCCTCCCTGAGGAACAACCAGCGCAACGCGTACTTCTTCGGCTACATCGAGGGCTACGACCAGGTGCACCCCGAAGGCGGCAGGCAGACCGCCGACACCCTGTCCGGACTGAAGGTCACCGGCGACCGCACCTTCACCGTCGAGCTCACCCAGACGTTCTCGAGCTTCCCCGACACCCTCGGCTACAACGCCTTCGCCCCGCTGCCCCGCGCCTTCTTCGACGACCACGACGCCTGGGTGAGGAAGCCGGTCGGCAACGGCCCGTACCGGGTCGACTCGTACACCCGCGGCTCGCTGATGGCCCTGCGGACGTGGGACGACTACCCCGGCCCCGACAAGGCCCGCAACGGCGGCGTCGACCTCAAGGTCTACACCGACAACAACACCGCCTACACCGACCTGATGGCCGGCAACCTCGACCTCGTCGACGACATCCCCGCCGCCCAGCTGAAGAACGTGAAGGACGACCTCGGCGACCGCTACCTCAACACCCCCGCCGGCATCCTCCAGACCCTCGCCTTCCCCTACTACGACGACGCCTGGAACAAACCCGGCGCGGAGAAGGTCCGCAAGGGCCTGTCCATGGCCATCGACCGCGAGCAGATCACCGACACGCTCTTCCGCGGGACCCGCACCCCCGCCACCGACTGGACCTCCCCGGTCCTCGGCGAGGACGGCGGCTACCGGGACGGCCTGTGCGGCGAGTCGTGCCGGTACGAGCCGGACAAGGCCAAGAAGCTCATCCGGGAGGGCGGCGGGCTGCCCGGCGGCAGGGTGACCCTCACCTACAACGCGGACACCGGATCCCACCGCGCCTGGGTCGACGCCGTCTGCAACTCCATCAACAACGCGCTGGACGACGAGCGCGCCTGCGTCGCCGCGCCGGTCGGCACCTTCGCCGACTACCGCAACCGGATCACCGGCCGCAAGATGAGCGGCCCGTTCCGCGCCGGCTGGCAGATGGACTACCCGCTCATCCAGAACTTCCTCCAGCCGCTCTACTACACGGGCGCCTCCTCCAACGACGGCAAGTGGTCCAACGAGCGGTTCGACGACCTCGTCGACCGGGCCAACCGGGAGACCGACCCGGCCAAGGCCGTCAGCCTGTTCCAGCAGGCCGAGGAGGTCGTCCGCGACCACATGGCCGCCATCCCGCTCTGGTACCAGAACGGCAGCGCCGGCTGGTCCCAGCGGCTCTCCGACGTCGAGCTCAACCCCTTCAGCGTCCCCGTGTACGACCGGATCAAGGTGAGCTGAACCGCCATGGGGCGCTACGTCGTCCAGCGGCTGCTCCAGATGATCCCGGTGTTCGTCGGGGCCACGCTGCTGATCTTCCTGATGGTCAACGTGATGGGCGACCCCGTCGCGGGCCTCTGCGGCGAACGCCGGTGCGACCGGGCGACCGCGGCCCGGCTGCGGCAGGAGTTCGGCCTCGACCGGCCGGTGTGGCAGCAGTACCTGACCTACATGGGGAACGTCTTCACCGGCGACTTCGGCACGGCCTTCAACGGCCAGGAGGTCACCGAGCTGATGTCGACGGCGTTCCCCGTCACCGCCCGGCTCACCCTGATCGCGATCCTCTTCGAGGTCGTCGTCGGCGTCGCCCTCGGCGTGATCACCGGACTGCGCCGGGGCCGCCCCGTCGACACCGGCGTCCTGCTGCTCACCCTCGTCGTCGTCTCCGTGCCCACCTTCGTCACCGGCCTGCTGCTCCAGCTGCTGCTCGGCGTGCGGTGGGGCTGGATCCGGCCCTCGGTCTCCACCGAGGCCCCCTTCGGCGAACTGCTCCTGCCCGGCCTGGTGCTGGCCTCCGTCTCCCTCGCCTACGTCACCCGGCTGACCCGCACCTCCATCGCCGAGAACCGGCGCTCCGACTACGTCCGCACCGCCGTCGCCAAGGGCCTGCCCCGCCGCCGGGTGGTCGTGAGGCACCTGCTGCGCAACTCGCTCATCCCCGTGGTCACCTTCATCGGCGCCGACATCGGCTTCCTGATGGGCGGCGCGATCGTCACCGAGCGGATCTTCAACGTCCACGGCGTCGGCTACCAGCTCTACCAGGGCATCCTGCGGCAGAACACCCAGACCGTCGTCGGCTTCGTCACCGTGCTCGTCCTGGTCTTCTTGGTCGCCAGCCTCGTCGTCGATCTCCTCTACGCCGTACTCGACCCGAGGATCCGCCATGCCTGAGCAGCACTACGAACCCGAGCCCGTCGTCGCGGGGGCCGCCGTCGGCGGCACCGTGGACGTGGACGTCGGGGGAGCCGGGACCCTGGGGGAGCGGCCGAAGGGCCGAGGCGGACCCGGACCGCGGGACCGGCCCCGCTCCCTGTGGTCCGACGCCTGGCGCGACCTGCGCCGCAACCCGGTCTTCCTCGTCTCCGGCCTGGTCATCCTCTTCCTGGTCCTGGTCTCCCTGTGGCCCTCGGCGATCGCCCCCGGCAGCCCCCTCGAGTGCGACCTGGCCAGGGCCCAGGAGGGCCCCCGGCCGGGCCACCCCTTCGGCTTCGACGGCCAGGGCTGCGACGTCTACACCCGCACCGTCCACGGCGCCCGCACGTCCGTCGCGGTCGGCGTCCTCGCCACCCTGGGCGTCGCCGTCCTCGGCAGCGTCCTGGGCGCCCTGGCGGGCTTCTTCGGCGGGGTCTGGGACTCCGTCCTGTCCCGCGTCACCGACGTCTTCTTCGCCATCCCGGTCGTCCTCGGCGGACTGGTGCTGCTGTCGGTCGTCACCAGCAACACCGTCTGGCCCGTCATCGGCTTCATCGTGCTGCTCGGCTGGCCGCAGATCTTCCGCATCGCCCGCGGCTCCGTCATCACCGTCAAGCAGAACGACTACGTCCAGGCCGCGCGGGCGCTCGGCGCCTCCCCCTCCCGGCTGGTGCTGCGGCACATCGCGCCCAACGCCGTCGCCCCGGTCATCGTCGTCGCGACCATCGCGCTCGGCACCTACATCGCCCTGGAGGCCACCCTGTCCTACCTCGGCGTCGGCCTGAAGCCGCCCAGCGTCTCCTGGGGCATCGACATCTCCGCCGCCTCCCCGTACATCCGCAACGCCCCGCACGCCCTGCTGTGGCCCTCCGGGGCCCTGGCGGTCACCGTCCTGGCGTTCATCATGCTCGGCGACGCGGTGCGCGACGCCCTCGACCCGAAACTGAGGTGAGCCGCCGTGCTGCTCGAAGTGCGCGACCTGCGCGTGGAGTTCCGCACCCGGGACGGGGTCGCGAAGGCCGTCGACGGCGTCAGCTACGGCGTGGACGCGGGCGAGACCCTGGCCGTGCTCGGCGAGTCCGGCTCCGGCAAGTCGGTGACCGCGCAGGCGGTCATGGGCATCCTCGACGTCCCGCCCGGCCGGATCACCGGCGGCGAGGTCGTCTTCCGGGGGCGGGACCTGCTGAAGCTCAGGGAGGGCGAACGCCGCAGGGTCCGGGGCGCCGAGATGGCGATGATCTTCCAGGACGCGCTGTCGTCCCTGAACCCCGTGCTCAGCGTCGGCGACCAGCTCGCCGAGATGTTCACCGTGCACCGGGGCATGTCCCGCAGGGACGCGCGGGCCAGGGCGGTCGAGCTGATGGACCGGGTGCGCATCCCCGCCGCCCGGGAGCGGGTCGGACAGTACCCGCACCAGTTCTCCGGCGGCATGCGCCAGCGCATCATGATCGCGATGGCGCTGGCCCTGGAACCGGCCCTGGTCATCGCCGACGAACCCACCACCGCCCTCGACGTCACCGTCCAGGCCCAGGTGATGGAGCTGCTCGCGGAACTCCGGCGCGAGTACCGCATGGGCCTGATCCTGATCACCCACGACCTGGGCGTGGTCGCCGACGTCGCCGACCGCATCGCCGTGATGTACGCGGGCCGGATCGTCGAGTCGGCGCCGGTCCACGACCTCTACGCGGCCCCGGCGCACCCCTACACGCGGGGGCTGCTGGACTCGATCCCGCGCCTGGACCGCAAGGGCCGGGAGCTGTACGCCATCAAGGGACTGCCGCCCGACCTCACGCGCGTCCCGCCGGGCTGCGCCTTCCGTCCCCGCTGTCCACTGGCCCGCGACGTCTGCCGCACCGACGAGCCCCCGCTGTACGAGGTCTCGGCGACGCGGGGGAGCGCCTGCCACTTCTGGAGGGAGTGCCTGGATGGCTGAGCCGGTCCTGGAGGTCAGCGGCCTGGTCAAGCACTACCCGCTGACGCGGGGCGTGGTGTTCAGGAGACGGGTCGGCGCCGTGCGGGCGGTCGACGGCGTGGACTTCGCGCTCGGCCGGGGCGAGACGCTGGGCATCGTCGGCGAGTCCGGCTGCGGCAAGTCCACGGTCGCGAGGATGCTGGTCGGCCTGGAGCGTCCGACGGCCGGTTCGATCCGCTACCGGGGCGAGGACGTCACCGGGCTGTCGGGCCGGGCGCTGAAGGCCGTGCGCCGCAACATCCAGATGGTCTTCCAGGACCCGTACACCTCCCTCAACCCGCGCATGACGGTGGGCGACATCGTCGGGGAGCCGTACGAGATCCACCCCGAGGCGGCGCCCCGGGGCGACCGGCGGCGCAGGGTCCGGGAGCTGCTGGAGGTGGTCGGCCTCGATCCCGCGTACGTCGACCGCTACCCGCACCAGTTCTCCGGCGGCCAGCGCCAGCGCATCGGCATCGCCCGGGGCCTGGCGCTGCGCCCCGAGGTGATCGTCGCCGACGAACCGGTCTCCGCGCTGGACGTCTCGGTGCAGGCCCAGGTCGTCAACCTGATGGACCGGCTGCAGTCCGAGTTCGGTCTGGCGTACGTGTTCATCGCGCACGACCTGTCGGTCGTGCGGCACATCTCCGACCGGGTCGGGGTGATGTACCTGGGGCGGATCGTGGAGACGGGCACGGCCACCGAGATCCACGAGCACCCCACGCACCCCTACACCCAGGCCCTGCTCTCCGCCGTGCCCGTGCCGGACCCCAGGGCCCGGGAGCACCGCGAGCGGATCGTCCTGGCCGGCGACGTCCCCTCGCCGGCGGACGTCCCGTCCGGCTGCCGCTTCCGCACCCGCTGCTGGAAGGCGCGGGAGCGCTGCGCGCGGGAGGTGCCGGCGCTCGCGGTACCCGCCCGGTTCGCCGGAGCGGGCGGCCCGGCGGCGCACGACTCGGCCTGCCACTTCGCGGAGGCCGTGCCGGTCGGGCGCTGACGCGCCGGGGCGCGTGGCGCCGGTGGGGGAAGGGGGAACGGCGACGGGCCGGGACGACATGGCGCGTCCCGGCCCGCTTACGGCACCCGCACGGCCGTACACCGATCAGTGTGCCGTGTCCGTATATCGGTACCGCTTCCACGGGATTGCCCGTGCGTTAACGCGGTCCGTCCCCGTGCGGGAGCCCCAGCGAGCGCTTGAGGAAGCCGAGTTGGAGGCGGAGCAGGTTCTCGGCGACCTCTTCCTGCGGGGTCATGTGGGTGACGCCGGACAGGGGCAGCACCTCGTGCGGGCGGCCGGCCGCCAGCAGGGCGGAGGAGAGGCGCAGTGAGTGGGCGACCACCACGTTGTCGTCCGCGAGGCCGTGGATGATCATCATCGGGCGGTGCGGTCCGGAGGCGTCGACCAGGCCCGTGTCGTCGATCACCGAGTTGCGGCGGTAGACCTCCGGCTGCTCGTCCGGGTGGCCGATGTAGCGCTCCTGGTAGTGGGTGTCGTACAGACGCAGGTCGGTGACCGGGGCGCCCACCACCGCCGCGTGGAAGACGTCGGGGCGGCGCAGCGCGGCGAGGGCCGCCAGGTAGCCGCCGAAGGACCAGCCCCGGACGGCGACCCGGTCCAGGTCGAGCGGGAAGTCGGCGGCGAGCGCCTGAAGGGCGTCCACCTGGTCCTGGACGACGACGGCGGCGATGTCGTCCTTGACGGCCTTCTCCCAGGCGGGCGAGCGGCCCGGCGTCCCGCGCCCGTCCGCGACGATCACCGCGAACCCCTGGTCGGCGAACCACTGCGAGGTCAGGTGCGGGTTGTGGGCGGCGAGCACCCGCTGCCCGTGCGGGCCGCCGTAGGGGTCCATGAGCACCGGCAGGGGGGTGTCACCGGCGTAGTCCCGGGGCATAAGCACGGCGCACGGAATACGGCGTGCGCCCCCCTGTGTCAGCGTCACCCGGGGGGACATACCGGGGTCTTCGGCGTACGAGCGGACAGTGGCCGTCGGTTTCCCGTCACGCAGGACCCGGGCCCGTGAACCTGGCCGGTCCGGGGTGGCGGAGACGAGGACGGTCACGCCCCCGGCGCGCACCGCCGTGTGCACGCCGGGCTCCTGCGAGACGCGCTCCACGCCGAGCTCGTTCACCCGGTAGACGTGCACCTCGCCGATCTCCGGGACGGCCGCCTCCTCGCCCGCCGACGCCGCGACCAGCACGTCGTCGTCGGAGACGTCCAGTACGGCGCGAAGGTGCAACTGCCCTCCGGTGAGCGGTCGTTCACCGACGGCGAGGCGTCGCGCACCCCCCTCGTCCGCGATCCGCACCAGCTGCCCGGAGGGGCTCCAGCACGGCACCCCGGGGAAAAGTTCCAGCCAATTCGGGTCTTCGTCGGCGTGCACCATCCGGGTCGCCCCGGAGTCCGGGTCCACGGCCAGGATCAGTGCGGCGCGCTGGTCGCGCGCCTGGACGAGCAGCAGCGGGGCACCCGCCGCTGACCAGTGCACATGCGCCAGGTACGGGAAGCGCGCACGGTCCCAGGAGACCTCGGTGCGCGTCCCGTCGAGGCCGATCGCGAACAGCCGGACGTCCGCGTTCGGGGTGCCCGCCGCCGGGTACGCCACCCGCTGCGGCTCCCGCTCCGGATGCGCCGGGTCGGAGATCCACCAGCGCCGCACCGGCGTGTCGTCCACGCGCGCCACCAGCAGCCGGTCCGACTCCGGGGCCCACCAGAAGCCCCGTGAGCGGCCCATCTCCTCGGCCGCGACGAACTCGGCCAGACCGTAGGTGACGCCCTCCGACTCCGGGGCCGCCAGCGCCCGGTCGTCCGCCCCCTCGGCCCCCACGACCCGCAGCGCGCCCCGGGAGACGTAGGCGACGTGCCGCCCGTCCGGCGACGGACGCGGGTCGATCACCGGCCCCGAAGCGGGCAGTTCGCGTGCCGTCCCGGCCCGCAGCTCGGCCGTGAAAAGCCGCCCTGACAAGGCGAAAGACGCCAGCTCGACGGCCGCGTCGGTGGCGTAGCCGACGATGCCGGCACCACCCTCGCGGCTCCGCTCGCGCCGCGCCCGCTCCTCGGCGGAGAGCCTCTCCGAGGTCCCGCCCAGAAGGGCGCGCGGATCGGCCGCCACGCGCTCCCCGCCCCCTTCCGTATCGAGGACCCAGAGCGAATTGGCCCGGTCCGTACCGGAACCGGAGCGCAGGAACACGACACGCGAGCCGTCGGGGGCCACGCTGAACGAACGCGGCGCGCCGAGCGTGAAGCGCAGGGTGCGGGCGTGCCGTCGGGGGAAGGAGTCGGTCTCGGTCGTCATGCCCTGACCATATTGGCCATGCGCCCCCTTGTGCGGCTGTGCGCCGACCGATGCGCACGTACGGATAGTTATGATCGTTAGCGCATAGTGGGTATGAACCTGCTGGCTGCTGTCTGGCTCTCCCTGCCCCCATGTTCCTACGTCCCCCTACCCCCGCGCTCTGGGACCTTTGGAGGTGAACCGCCGTGGCACTCTCGATTTCGGCGGTGGTGCTGCTGGCGATCATCGTCTTCCTGCTGATCAAGAAGTCGGGTCTGAAGGCAGGGCACGCGGTCGTGTGCATGCTGCTCGGCTTCTACCTCGCCTCGTCGACGATGGCGCCCACGATCAGCGAGCTGACGACCAACATCGCGGGGATGATCGGCAGCATCAACTTCTGAGCCCCCGTCTTCCGGCCGGGCCCCGAGGCACGTCCCGGGGCCCAGCCGGAGTCCACGTCCCGCCCGTCCTCCCGCGCCGGACTCCACGAGCTCCGGGCCGGCGGCGCCGACGGGCGGACGCGTGCTGCCGTCGCCCGGCCGGTACGGGTGCAGGGGCCGGCCGCCGACGGCCCCGGGGGCGGGTGAACCTCCCGGATCGCGCCGGTCGACCCCTCGCGTGTTACCCGCCGGTAAGCAATGATGGCGGGGCCATTCATCCACGCGCAGGGCGGAGCCGACGGTGACGACTTCCGAGGAACAGAGCGAGGAACGCAGCGAGGCGCGGACGCGGGTGCACGTCTTCCGGGACGACGCCCTCGGCGACCACGACGCGGTCGGCCTCGCCCGTGCGATCCGCCGGGGCGAGGTCGGCGCCGCCGAGGCCGCCCGCGACGCGGCGGCCCGGGTCAGGGCGGTGGAGTCCCGGCTGAACGCCGTCCAGGTCCACCTCGACCTCCCGGCCCACGGCTCCGCGCCCGCCGGCGCCTTCGCCGGGGTGCCGACCTTCGTCAAGGACAACACCGACTACCGGGGGCTGCCCACCGGACACGGCAGCGCCGCCTTCGCGCCCCGGGCGGCCCGCCGGCACGCCCCGTTCACCCGCCAGTTCCTGAGCACCGGCGTCACGGTCCTCGGCAAGACGCGGCTGCCCGAGTTCGGGTTCAGCCCCACCACGGAGTACGAGGGCGCCGAGCCCGTCCGCAACCCGTGGCACACGGACCACTCGGCGGGCGGCTCCTCCGGCGGCAGCGCGGCGCTCGTCGCGGCCGGGGCGGTGCCGATCGCCCACGCCAACGACGGCGGCGGCTCGATCCGCATCCCCGCCGCCGCCTGCGGCCTCGTCGGCCTGAAGCCGACCCGCGGCCGGGTGGTGGCCAACGCGCAGGGCCGCCGGCTCCCCATCGACCTCGTCACCGACGGCGTGGTGAGCCGCTCGGTGCGCGACAGCGCGGCGTTCCTCGCCGCCGCGGAACAGCACTGGCGGAACCCGAAGCTGCCGCCCGTGGGCCTCGTCGAGGGCCCTGCGGACCGCCGTCTGCGCGTCGGCCTCCTGGTGGACTCCCCGAACGGCGTCCGGGTCGACGCCGACACCCGGGCGGCCGTCACGGAGACGGCCGAGCGGCTCGAACGGCTCGGTCACACCGTGGAACCGGTGGGACTCTCCATCGACCCGCACTTCACCGACGACTTCCTCACCTACTGGGGCATGCTGTCGTTCCTGCTCGGCGCCACCGGCAGGACGCTGGGCGCGGACTTCGACCGGCGCCGCATGGACGGCCTGAGCCGGGGCCTGCGCGAGACGTACGTGCGGAAGTGGAAGCGGACGCCGGGCGTGGTGCGCAGGCTGAAGCGCACGCGGGAGGCGTACGCGGCGGGCTTCCGGGGCCTCGACGTGATCCTCTCCCCGGTCCTGGCCCACACCACCCCGCCGATCGGCCACCTCAACCCGGCCGTCCCCTACGCCACGCTGGTCGAGCGCATCCTCGCCTACGTGGCGTTCACCCCGGTCAACAACGTCGTCGGCACCCCGTCGATCTCCGTACCGGCCGCGAGCGCGACGGCGGACGGCCTCCCCATCGGCGTCATGGTCTCCGGCCGCCCCGGCGCGGAGCGCACCCTGCTGGAGCTGGCGTTCGAACTGGAGGCGGACCGGCCGTTCCGCCGGCTCCAGGACGTCTGAGGAGGAGGGGCGGGGTCGGCCCTCGACCGCGTACGGCAGGAAGCCGGCCCACGCGGCGGGGGCGAAGGCCGGCCGGGGGTCCACGACGTTCTTCGAGTCACGGACGTGGACCGCACCGGGTACGGCGGCGACCTCGACGCAGGAGTCGGTGCCCGCCTCGCCCGCCTGCTCGCAGCGGACACGCTCCGGAGCTGGGGACTCCCGCACGAGCGGGCGAGCCACGTCGTCGCCGAACCGGCCGCCAACGCGGCCACCCACGGCCGCCTCCCCGGCCGCAGCTTCCGCCTCACGCTCTACGTGGTCGGCACCACGCTCCGCATCGAGGGCACCGGCACGCGCGGTGACCGGATGCCCGCGCCCCAGGCACCCGACGTCATGGCCGAGTCGGGCCGGGGCCTGCTGCTCGTCGAGGCGCCGGCCGACCGCTGGGGGGTGGCCGAAGGGCGGTTCCCGCGCAAGACCGTCTGGGCCGAACTGGGCTTCACACCACCGGAACCCGCGTCCTCGCGCTCCGGTGCCGTCGGCGACTGAAGGACAAAGAACTCCGGGGGAAAGCACCCCCACCGAACCCCACCCCTCCCGCCCGTGGTCCGCACTCACTCGGGCGGGTGAACATCCTCGAACCGGCTGGATTTCGCGACCCCCGAGGGCCGACGCTCAGCGCAACGCACCACCACAACCGCAGACATGAGACGGCCCCCGCCGGGACGGGCAATCCCAGTGCGAGGGCCTGACCACCGAGGAAGAGGAAGCTTCCCGATGGGTACCCAGAACCCTGGCGTGCCCCCGCACGCCCAGGCCCGCCTTGCGGGCAACAAGCACCCGAACCGGGGCCACCGCGCCACCGGCGGGCTCCAGCACGACACCACCCGCCACACCGCCCGCTTCACGGTGATCGGCAACCACCTCGCCCAGCACCGCGAGCTCTCGCTGCTCGCCATCGGGCTCGCCACGCACCTCCAGTCGCTGCCGAAGGGCGCCCCCGCCGACATCAAGACCCTCGCCGCCCGTTTCCCCGAAGGCGCCACCCGTATCGCCGCCGCCCTGCGCGAACTGGAGACCCACGGCTACCTGCGCCGCGAATGCGTCCGCACCTCCACCGGCCGCATCGTGACCCGCACGATCTCGTGCAACCAGCCGGCGGCGGCCCGCCGCCCCGCCGGGCGCCCTCCCGAACGACAGTCACATCGCAGCTGCAGTTGCAGGAGGTCTGCGAGGAGCGCGCCCCGCGCGGGACGCGTGAGCAACGAGCACCCCGCAAACCCCTCCCCGCCGTGCCCCGCCTCGAGTGCAATGTCCCCGCGTTGTTCCGGGCCGCCGCCGACCTCCTCGCGGACCTCCACCGCCACGAGCCCCGGCTGCTCCTCTCCACCGCCGACACGGCCCACCTGACCCGCGGCGTCGCCGCCTGGCTGGAGCGGGACGTCACCCCCGCCGCCGTGCGCCATGCCCTGACCGCCGACCTGCCGTCCGAGGGTGTACGACGCACTGCTGGGGATCCCGACCTACGCGATCTTCGACCCCCGTACCGGAACCGGCGCCGTCCTCACCGACCTCCACTCGACCCCGGACGGCCCCCGCTACGCGGTGCGCAAGGACTTCGTCTACGGCGAGGACGTCACCATCGGCGAGCGGACCACCTCCACGAGCGGCCTGCCGTGCCTACCAGGACGACGGCGGGGAAGGGGACGAGCCGTGACGGGTCTGCCCTTCCCGAAGGCGTCAGGCATCGCTTGACGCGCCGGATGAAAGTGATCTATTACCTACGTCAAGTCGAGTGTGCTGAGGCCGAGCAGGCGCGGTGCACGAGATGAGCCCTCCATTCGTAGAGGTGGAGGGCCACTTTTTGAGCCAGTGAGTAAGCGGTCAACCGCTTACTTGCTGGCTCGCCCGCTGATCACCACCCCAGAAAGCGACCCCCGTCATGACAGACACCGCTTCCACCCCGCGCAGCGCCGACGCCGTCCGGGCCGCCGCCCGGCAGGCGTTCCTGGACCACCTCGACCTCCTGACCGCCGGCCGGGTCGAGGAATGGGTCGAGCTCTTCACCGAGGACGGGGTGTTGGAGTTCCCGTACGCCCCGAAGGGCTACACCACCCGGCTCGAGGGCAGGGAGGAGATGCTCGCCCACATCAGGAACTTCCCCAAGGCCTTCCGCCTGAAGATGGTCGACGTGCGCATCCACGAGACCGTCGACCCCACGCTGGTCATCGCGGAGCTCAGGTCCGAGGGCGTCGCGCTGGAGACCGGCCGCCCCTACGACCAGTCGTACATCTCGGTGGTCGAGACCGTGGACGGCAGGATCAGCCGCTACGTCGACTACTGGAACCCGCTGATCGCCATGGAGGCCCTCGGCGGCAGCACCGACGACATGGTCGCGGCGTTCGGCAACGGCTGAGCGCGTCCGCGCCGGGCCGCTCCGGTGGTTTGACGCGCTTCCATGTGAGTGGTTGATTGCTTTCATGGAAACCAGGACGCGACAGCGCTCCACCGCCGACGAGCGCCGGGCCACGGTCATGCGCACGGCCATCAAGACGTTCGCCGCGCGGGGCTACTACGGAACCTCGACGACGGACGTCGCCAAGGCCGCGGGCATCTCGCAGGGGTACCTGTACCGGCTGTTCAAGGACAAGGAGACGCTCTTCGTCGCCCTGGTCGACCACTGCTCGGACCGCCTGCGCGAGTCCGTCGCCGCCGCGGCGGCGACGGTGCGGAGCACCGACCCGCAGGCGGTCGTGCGGGCGCTGGCCGCCTCGTACGACGAGGTCATCGCCGACCGGGACGTGCTGATGATCCTCATGCACGCCCAGGGCTGCGCCGGTGAGCCCGGCATCGGCGAGGCCGTGCGCAGGTGCTACGCCCAGCAGGTCGAGTACGTCCGCGCCGTCTCCGGCGCCTCCGAGGAGCAGATCCGCCGCTACTTCGCGGACGCCCTGCTCAGCAACGTCCTGGTGGCGATCGACGCCACCGCCGTCGACGCCCCCTGGGCGCGCACGCTGCGCGGCTAGGGGGTTCGCCCCCTGGGCGCGCGGTGGGTCCGCCGGCCATGGGGTGGCGCGGGCGGGGAGGGGCCCACGCCTCATAGGCTGGCCCCATGACGGAACTCCCCGACCGGCGTCTGCTGCTGGTGCACGCCCACCCGGACGACGAGTCGATCAACAACGGCGCGACCATGGCCCGGTACGCCGCCGAGGGCGCCCACGTGACGCTGGTCACCTGCACGCTCGGCGAGCGGGGCGAGGTCATCCCGCCCGAGCTGAGGCACCTGAGCGGGGCCGCCCTCGGCGGGCACCGGCTCGGGGAGCTGAAGGACGCGATGCGCGCGCTCGGGGTCACGGACTTCCGGCTGCTCGGCGGTGCCGGGCGGTACTGCGACTCCGGGATGACGGGGCTGCCCGACAACGACGACCCCGGCTGCTTCTGGCAGGCCGACGTCGAGCGGGCGGCGGGACTGCTCGCCGAGGTGATCCTGGAGGTCCGGCCGCAGGTCCTCGTCACCTACGACGACGACGGCGGCTACGGCCACCCCGACCACGTCCAGGCCCACCGCGTCGCCATGCGCGCCGTCGAGCTCGCCGCCGGACAGGGCTGGGACGTCCCCAAGGTCTACTGGAACCGGGTGCCCCGCTCCGTCGCCGAGGAGGCCTTCGCGCGCCTCGCCGAAGACCTGCCCGGCCTGCCCTTCGACAAGGCGGCCGGTGTCGGCGACGTACCGGGCGTCGTCGACGACGGTCGGGTCACCACCGCGGTCGACGGCACCGCGTACGCCGCCGCCAAGGCCGCCGCGATGCGGGCGCACGCCACCCAGATCACCGTGGCCGAACCGTACTTCGCGCTCTCCAACGAACTCGCCCAGCCGCTCCTCACCACCGAGTACTACGAGCTGGTCCGCGGCGAACGCCCCGAGGGGCGGGAGGGCGACCTGTTCGCCGGCATCGGGGAGGCGTCGTGAGCGACCGGCCGTCCTCCGCGCTCGCCCAGCCGCTGCGGCCGCCCTCCGCCGGACGGGTCGTGGCCTGCCTCGGGCTGTTCCTGCTCGGCGCCGTGGTCGGGGTGGCCGGGGCGCTGGTGCAGCCCGCCTGGTTCCCCGGCGGGCTGCTGCTCGCCCTGGCCGGTGTGGCCGGCCTGGTCCTGGGGGCCACCCGCGCCCTGCGCAGCCGGGCCGGGGGAGTCTGGGCCGCCGGCGGCTGGATGCTCGTCGTCGTCCTGCTCACCGCCAGCCGTCCGGAGGGCGACTTCATGTTCGCCGCGGGAGGCGGCTCCTACCTCTTCCTCCTCGGCGGCATCACCGTGGCTGTGATCTGCGCCACCCTGGCTCCCCGGCGGCAACCGGACGGCCCTCCCGTCCGACTTGGCAAGTGACGTACTACTTCGCCGTGTCATGGGCGTGCGGGTCCGGTGTGGGTTTCCCCGGCGGTACTGGGATACGGGCCGGATGTGGCCAGTAAGGTGGTGCGCGCCGCCGAGCCTCCCTCGAACCCTCGGCTCGCCCGAGCTGGGAGGACCCCCACCGTGAGGTCGTGACGGGCGGCGGAGCCAACCGGGAGAACCTGCCTTGAGTCGTGAAACTGACACCCCGTCCTCCGGGCCCAACGGGCGCGGCGGAGCCGCCTACCCGTCGGGCACCCCGCCCTACGGGATCCCGGCGATTCCGGACGAGGGAACGGACGCGGGCCGCTCGGCCGCGCGGCCGGAGGAACGCAAGACCGAGACCACGCTGACGACGCGGATCCGCATCAACATCCCCGGGTCCCGGCCCATTCCGCCGGTCGTCGTGCGCAAGCCCGTCACGGACGCGGAGAGCAAGAGCACCACCGACGCCGAGGCGTCGTCCCCGGCTCCGGCCCCGTCCGCCGACGCGGTCGAGCCTCCCGACCGGCCCGAGCGGCCGGCGGCGGAGGAGAAGCCGGCCAGTGACTGGTTCGCGCCGCGCAAGTCGGCCGCGGGCAAGGGCGGTCCGTCCGGCGGCTCCGCCAACGGCGCGGGTGCGCCGGGCGGTTCGGGCCCCGCCGCGGGCGCTGCCCCGCAGGCTCCCGCCGGCGCGCGGCCGGGCGCCGGGCGTCCCGGCGGCGTCGTCGGTTCCATGGGCGCGCCGGGCGCCAAGGGGACCGGGCCCACCGGCGCGACCGGCGGGCCCGTGGCCCCCGGGCACGGTGGCGGCACCGGCTCGTTCGACGTGACCGAGGCGCTGTCCGGCGGGCCGGCGGGCGCCGGAAACCGTCCGGGCGCCGAGCGGGGCGGTGAGCCGCGCCGCGACGACCTGCCGTTCTTCCCGGACGAGGCTCCGGACGGCCGCGACGGGGCGCGACCGGGCCAGGCCCCCCTGCCCGGCCGGCCCGGCCCCGGCGGACGGCCGGGTCCCGCGGGTCCGACCACCGGACCGGCGACCGGCTCGAGCCCGGTCGCCCCCCGGGAGGGCAAGGGCCCCGGCGCTCCCGCCGTTCCCGGTGGTTCCGGCCTCCCCGCCCTCCCGGTGCGTCCCGGCGCCCAGCCGGGCCAGGGCGCTCCCGCGCGCCCCGGCGCCCGGACGGACCAGGGCGCTCCCGGCGGCTTCGCCGGCCAGGGCGGACGGCCCGGCGCCCCCGGCGGCGGTCTGAGCGACGACACCGCGATCCTCACCCCGCAGAAGCCCGCCGCGCCGGGCGCCCCGGGCCACGGTCCCCGTCGCGACAACGTCTCCGGGCACACCGTCACCAGCGGCATCCCGGTCGTCCCGCCGGGCGCGGACTTCACCGCGGGCGACGGCCCGGCCGGCGGCCCGCGGGCGCACACGGCCCCGAAGCTGCCCGAGCCGGTCTCCCCGCCCCCGGCGAGTTCCTCGAAGCCGGCGAAGAAGAAGGGGCGCAACAAGCTCGTCCTGCTCTGCGGCTGCGTGGTCCTCCTCGCCGGTGTCGCCTACGGCGCCGGGCTGCTGATGAACCGCTCCGACGTCCCGAAGGGCACCACCGTGCTCGGCGTCGACATCGGCGGCGGCACCCGCGACGAGGCCGTCAAGAAGCTCGACGCCGCCCTCGACGACCGGCTGGACCAGCCGCTGGAGCTGTCGGTCGACGGCAGGACCGTCGAACTGGAGCCGGAGAACGCGGGCCTGCAGTTCGACACCGACGCCACCGTCGGAGCGGCCACCGGCAGCGACTACAACCCGGTCAACGTCATCGGCTCCCTCATCGGCAACCAGCGCGTCGTCGAGCCGGTCATGCCCGTCGACGAGGAGAAGCTGCAGGCCGCCCTGGAGGACGCCGCCGGCGGCTCCGGCTCGGTCACCGAGGGCTCGATCACCTTCAAGTCCGGCAAGGCCGTCCCGGTCTACCCCGAGGGCGGCCAGGGCATCGACGTGGCCAAGGCGACCGACGTGGTGGCCGAGGCGTACCGCACCCAGGTCGAGACCGGGAAGGCCGCCGCGGTGGAGGTCCCGACCTCCGCCCAGCAGCCGAAGGTCACCAAGGCCGAGGTCGACCGGATGATGAAGGAGTTCGCCGAGCCGGCGATGTCGGCCAACGTGACCGTGCAGACCGACGCGGCGCACTCGGTCCCGATGAGCCCCGAGAACTCGCTGTGGAAGTTCCTCAGGGTGGAGGCCGTCAACGGCAAGCTGGTCGACAAGCCCGACCTGAAGGCCCTGGAAGGGCTCTACGGCCAGGCGTTCGACGGTGTCCTCATCACCCGGGGCAACGGCGAGAAGACGCCGGTCACCCCCCAGGACGTCTACGGCGCCCTCCGCCAGGCGCTGATCAGCAAGACCGACCGGATCGCGGTCATCGAGACCGACCCGAGCTGAGCGCGGGCGCTGCTGCCGGGCCGGGCCCGGCCCGGCGGAAGCGCCGGTGAACGGCCCGGGCCCGCCCCGCGGAACCGGACGGCACCCGTGGGCCCGGGCCCACGGGTGCCGTTCTCACACCGGCCCGCACCGCTGCGGTGAGGAGGCCATGGAGCTCCGGGAACGGCTTCCCGGGAACGCCCCACGGCGCCGACCGCGCGCCCCGGGCCGGCGGGCGTTCAGTTGAGCATCGCGCGAGCGGCGCGGGCCTCCCCCCGCACCTGCGCGGCGGCACCCTCGTCCACCGCCGCGACCACCTCCGCATACGCCTCCAGCTCCCCGGCCCCCGCCGCGAACTCCCCCCGCTGCACCAGCAACCGCGCCCGCTCGTACCGCAACCGCGCCGGATGGGAGGGAAGCAGCAGCGACAGCTCCACCGCCCACAACCCCACCCCCGAGTGCTCGGGCCGCGCCGCCGACCACGCCCGGACGTTGTTGAGCACCCGCAGGACGACGTCCAGGGTGTCGGCCGGCGCCAGCATCGACGTGTCCAGCGGCGCCCCCGTGGCCCCGGCGACCAGCAGCTCCGCGTCGGCCCCGGTCAGCACCCGCCCCCCGTCGAAGGGATCCGCGAGCACCTGCCCCTCCGCCTCCCCGAACCCGACGACGAAGTGCCCCGGCAGGGCCACCCCGTACACCGGCGCGCCCGCCCGGCGGGCCACCTCCAGCCACACCACCGACAGCAGGATCGGCAGCCCGCGCCGCCGCCGCAGCACCTCGTGCAGCAGCGACGACTCCAGCCGCCGGTAGTCGCCGGGAACGCCGTGGAAGCCGTACCGCTCGCCCAGCAGCCCCCGCAGCGCCAGCGCCCACGCGCGCGGCGACCCGGGGCGGTAGGGCAGCTCCCCGGCCAGCCGGTCCAGCTCCACCTGCGCGGCGTCCATGCCCGCCTCGTCCAGCGCACCGTCCGCCGCCGCGCCGACCAGCAGGCACAGCGTGGACAGGTCCGGCCGCTCGCAGCGGGCCTCCTCGGCGAACCGCCGGCGCAGTTCGGCGGAGCGCCCGGGCGGCGGGGGATGCGGAGCGCGCATACCCGGTTCGTGCCCGCTCACGGTGCTCCGTCACCTGCCGGAGCCGACGATTCCGGGGCGCGGTGGTGGTGGTACGCGTGGTGCGCGGCGAAGCCCATGCGGTCGTACAGCGCCCGTGCCCCCGCGTTGTCGTCCTCCACCTGGAGCCAGGCCGCCGAGGCGCCCTCGTCCAGCGCCCGCCGGGCCAGCGCGGCCATCACGGCCGTCGCCAGCCCCTGCCGTCGCCGCGCCGGGTCCACCTCGACCGCCGCGAACCCGGCCCACCGTCCGTCCACGACGCACCGCCCGATCGCGGCCGGCACGCCCGCGTCGCCCGGCACCGTGGCGAACCACACCGAGGGACCGCTCCCCAGCACCCGCAGCGCCACCTCGCCCACGCCCTTGCGCCGGTACCGGGCCAGCCACGCCTCGTCGGCCTCCCGCGCCAGCACGACCCCGGACGGCTCCCCGCCCAGGTCGGCCACCGGCGCCAACGGACCCGTCCACAGTTCGGCGGTCACCTCCCGCACCCAGCCCCGCCGCTCCAGCTCCGCGCAGAGCAGCTCCTGCGTGCCCTCGGCGCCGGTCGCGGTCTGGACGTACGCGGGCAGCCCCCGCGCCGCGTACCAGTCGCGCACGGCCGTCAGCGCCTCGTCCAGCGGCACGCCCGGGTCGCCGAGCGGCAGCACGGAGTTGGCCCGCCGGGTGAAGCCCACCCGGCGTCCGGCCACCGCCTCCCCGGGGCGCTCCCCCGGAGCCGGATGCCCGGGGGGACCCCCCTCGCGCGGCACCTCCCCGACGGCGGCCCGCAGCTCCCACTCGCCCAGCCGCTCGCTCTCCACGGGCCGCCACGCCCGCGCGCAGACCCGCGCCAGCTCCTGGTACGAGGCCGCGGGGCCGCGCCGACGCGCCGGAGCGGGCGGCGCCACCTTGCCCGCGACCAGCGCGGACTCCGCGATGCGGACGCTCTCCCCGCTCTTCCTTGTGATCCGCAGCACACCGCTGTCCCATGATGTGAGAACACCGACCGTGTCGGTGAACTTCTCACCGGAGGGACCATGTGCGATCAAGCTCCGTACGGAGACCCGTTTCCCCACGTCAGCAGTGGTGATGCGGACCTCGAGGCGCCCGGCGGCAGAGATTTCCACAGGTCAGTTCACCCCTCCTGTTCGGATCATGCCCAGGAACGGAGATACTAGGGGCGGGCATCGACGACGCCGCGCTCCCGCGCGCCAGGCGGCGGAGCCTGAGGAGGCCCGCCAGCGCCCTATCGAGGAGGAACGACAGCGTGACCTACGTCATCGCGCAGCCTTGTGTCGACGTGAAGGACAAGGCGTGCATCGAGGAGTGCCCGGTCGACTGCATCTACGAGGGCCAGCGGTCCTTGTACATCCACCCGGACGAATGCGTCGACTGTGGTGCCTGTGAGCCGGTCTGCCCGGTCGAGGCGATCTTCTACGAGGACGACACTCCCGAGGAGTGGAAGGACTACTACAAGGCGAACGTCGAGTTCTTCGACGAGCTCGGCTCGCCCGGCGGCGCCAGCAAGCTCGGCCTGATCGAGCGGGACCACCCGTTCATCGCCGCGCTGCCGCCGCAGGCGTAGCCGCCCCGCCGGAAGCGGCCCCGCCGCATCGACGTGCCGCCCCGGCCCCGTACGGCCCGATCCTCCCGATCGCCGTGCGGGGCCCGGGCGTCCGCCGGACCAGAAAGTGAGCCCGTGCCCGTGTCCGCAGTCTCCGACCGGTTGCCCACCTTCCCCTGGGACAAGCTGGAGCCCTACAAGAAGGCGGCCGCCGCGCACCCCGACGGCATCGTCGACCTCTCGGTCGGCACGCCCGTCGACCCGGTGCCCGAGCCGATCCAGAAGGCCCTGATCGCCGCGGCGGACTCCCCGGGCTACCCCACGGTCTGGGGCACCCCGGAACTGCGCGACGCGCTCACCCGCTGGACGGAGCGCCGGCTGGGCGCCCGCGGGGTCACCCACCACCACGTCCTGCCGGTCGTCGGCTCCAAGGAACTAGTCGCCTGGCTCCCCACCCAGCTCGGACTCGGCCCCGGCGACAAGGTCGCCTTCCCGCGCCTGGCCTACCCGACGTACGAGGTGGGCGCCCGTCTCGCCCGCGCGGACCACGTGGCGTACGACGACCCGACCGAGCTGGACCCCACGGGCCTGAAGCTGCTCTGGCTGAACTCCCCGTCCAACCCGACGGGCCGGGTGCTGTCCAAGGAGGAGCTGACCCGGACCGTCGCCTGGGCCCGCGAGCACGGCGTGCTCGTCCTCTCCGACGAGTGCTACCTCGAGCTCGGCTGGGAGGCCGACCCGGTCTCGGTGCTGCACCCCGACGTCAACGGCGGGTCGTACGACGGCATCGTCTCGGTCCACTCCCTGTCCAAGCGCTCCAACCTGGCCGGCTACCGCGCCGCGTTCCTGGCCGGCGACCCGGCGGTCCTCGGCCCGCTGCTGCAGATCCGCAAGCACGGCGGGATGATGACCTCCGCGCCGACGCAGGCGGCCGTGGTGGCGGCCCTGGGCGACGACGAGCACGTCCGCGTCCAGCGCGAGCGCTACGCGGCCCGCCGCACCGCCCTGCGCGAGGCCCTGCTCGCCCACGGCTTCCGCATCGAGCACAGCGAGGCCAGCCTCTACCTGTGGGCCACGCGGGACGAGTCCTGCTGGGACACGGTCGCCCACCTCGCCGACCGGGGCATCCTGGTCGCCCCCGGCGACTTCTACGGTCCGGCGGGCGGGAACTTCGTCCGCGTGGCGTTCACGGCGACGGACGAACGCGTCCGCGCCGCGGTGACCCGCCTGACCACCTGACCCCGCCCCCCGGCAGGCCACCCCGCCCGCCCCGCCCCCCGGACGGCGGCTCCCGGGCACACGCGAACGCGACGGGGCCCGGGAAAGACCCCGGGCCCCATCGCCGTGACGGAAAGCCGGCCGCAGGCCGGCCCTCAGCCGACCCGCAGCCCCTTCACCGGCGCACCCTTGGCGAGGGACCCGGCGGTCTTCTTCACGGCCTTGTCGGCGCCCGGCGCCATCCTCTCGGCGCCGCCCGTGGCCTTCGTGACGTCCTTCGCCACGTGGTTCGCGGTGCCGCCGGTGGCCCCGTCCAGCGCGGTCGGCCCGCCGACGTTCGGGGCGGCCGGCAGCTCGGGAGCCGCGCTCGCGGAACCGGCCGCACCGATCCCGGCGGCCGCTCCCGCGGCGACGATCAGTGCGGCACGGGCGATCCGACGGGTCAGGGGGAGGGACATGATGCTCCTTCGACGGGAGGGAACGGTGACGCCGTGACTACCGTCCGACCCCCGGGAAGGTTGCGGCGGGGAAACGCAAAGAGTGGGTAATACGTCGCATTATCGGCCGTACATGACGCCTGCGGGTGACCCCCCGCACGCCTGCACGGCCGTGCTCCCGCGCCGCTGCGCTACGGCATGGTCGTGACGGTGACGACCCCCGCGTCGTCGTCCGAGCCCTCGGAGTTCCTGCCGTCCACCGTCCGCCACCGGCTGTCGGTGTGCCCGGCCCTCCACTCCCGCCCCGCGTACGACACCCGCTCTATGTGCAGCCCGGAGGCGTTGGCCACGGCCCAGTGGGCCAGCTGCCAGCCACGCGGACCGGCGTCGGTACCCTCCCCGGCGGTGACCGGGAGCCGCACCGTCCGCCGGTCGGAGGCGCCGGAGCCACCGGACTGTGCCGGGGCGCCCGCCGAGGACGAGGGCGCCGCGTCCACCTCCGCGCCGGCCGGCTCCAGCGCGTCCCGTCCGAAGTCCCGGACCAGCGCCTCGCGCACCGCGTCCGCCCCCGCCCTCGGCGTCGCCGCCGGACGGCCCTCACAGGTGAGCGTCGCCGCCGAACGCCCGGTGAGGGCGGCGGCCAGCAGCGCGGCGTCCGGCTCGTGCTTGGCGTACGCCTGCGGGAAGCCGCTGCGCTGCACCCGCTGCGCGGCGACGGTGAGCGGCAGCCGGGTGTAGCCCGGCACCTCCTCCAGGTGCTCGTAGAACTTCCCCGCCGCGTACGCCGGGTCCATGATCTCCTTCGGCGTGCCCCAGCCCTGCGAGGGACGCTGCTGGAACAGGCCCAGCGAGTCACGGTCGCCGTGGTCGATGTTGCGCAGCGCCGACTCCTGCAGCGCGGTCGCCAGCGCGATCGTCACCGCCCGCTCGGGCAGTTCGCGCGCCGTGCCCACGGCGGTGATCGTCGCCGCGTTCACCGCCTGCTCGGGCGTGAACTCGTACGTCGCCCCGTCGCCCTTGCCGGACACCACCGTGCAGCCGGGGCCGCTCCTGCGGCCGGTGTCGTACTGCACCACCACGTATCCGGCGACCGCGGACAGCACCACGAGGGCCGCACTCCAACGGGCGAGACGGCCACGACGCGTGCGCTTGGAAGGAAGGGACGGCTCTGGCACGCGTACAAGGTACTGGAGAGTACGGTTCCTTGTGACCCGGGTGCGGGCAGTGGGCCGCGGCCCGTGGCGCTAGGGTCGTCGGCATGGCCGACACCCCGCTTGACCTCACACTGGACGCCGCGCGCCTGACCGCACAGCTCGTCGACTTCCCGTCCGAGAGCGGCACCGAGGAGCCGCTCGCGGACGCGATCGAGAACGCGCTGCGCGCCCTGCCGCACCTCACGGTCGACCGGTACGGCAACAACGTCGTGGCCCGGACCCGGCTGGGGCGCCCGGAGCGGGTGATCCTCGCCGGTCACATCGACACGGTCCCGATCGCGGACAACGTCCCCTCCCGGCTCGACGACGACGGCGTGCTCTGGGGCTGCGGCACCTGCGACATGAAGGCGGGCGTGGCCGTCCAGCTGCGCATCGCGGCCACCGTCCCCGAGCCCAACCGCGACCTGACGTTCGTCTTCTACGACAACGAGGAGGTCGCCGCCGACCTCAACGGGCTCAAGCACGTCGCCGAGGCGCACCCCGAATGGCTGGAGGGCGACTTCGCGGTGCTCCTCGAGCCCTCCGACGGGCAGGTGGAGGGCGGCTGCCAGGGCACGCTGCGGGTCCTGCTGAGGACCACGGGCGAGCGCGCCCACTCCGCACGCGGCTGGATGGGCTCCAACGCGATCCACGCGGCCGCCCCGATCCTCGCCCGCCTGGCCGCCTACGAACCGCGCCGCCCGGTGATCGACGGGCTGGAGTACCGCGAGGGCCTGAACGCGGTCGGCGTCTCCGGGGGAGTGGCCGGCAACGTCATCCCCGACGAGTGCGTCGTCACCGTGAACTTCCGCTACGCCCCCGACCGCAGCGAGGAGGAGGCCCTGGCCCACGTCCGCGAGGTCTTCGCCGACTGCGGGGTGAGCGAGTTCGTCGTGGACGACCACAGCGGCGCGGCGCTGCCCGGCCTGTCCCACCCGGCGGCGGCGGCCTTCATCGAGGCGGTGGGCGGCACCCCGCAGCCCAAGTACGGCTGGACGGACGTCGCGCGCTTCTCGTCGCTGGGCGTCCCGGCGGTCAACTACGGCCCCGGCGACCCCCACCTGGCGCACAAGCGGGACGAGCGCGTGGACACCGCGAAGATCCTCGCGGGGGAGGAGCGGCTGCGGTCCTGGCTGACGGAGTGACGCGCACCGGGTTTGCGCCGCTGCGTACCGGACATGCTCAGGTCCCTCGTGCGTAACCCCCGTGGATCTACGCTGAGGCGGTACGACCAGCGAACGGAGGGAGCGCACATGGCTACCGGCAACCCCGTGGGGAAGCAGCAGCCGCCGGAGGAGAAGCGCCTGGGGCCGGTCCTCCGCCGGCGGGGCCAGGTGCAGGCGAGCACCACCGACCAGCGGCTGCTGGACGAGCGGGCGCCCACGGACTGGGTGCACACCGACCCCTGGCGGGTGCTGCGCATCCAGTCGGAGTTCGTCGAGGGCTTCGGCACGCTCGCCGAACTCCCGCCCGCCATCAGCGTCTTCGGATCGGCGCGCACACCGGTGGACTCGTGGGAGTACGAGGCCGGCGTCCGGCTGGGCCGGGGCCTGGTCGAGGCGGGCTTCGCGGTGATCACCGGTGGCGGCCCGGGGGCGATGGAGGCGGCCAACAAGGGCGCGCTCGAGGCGCAGGGCACGTCGGTCGGCCTGGGCATCGAGCTGCCCTTCGAACAGGGGCTGAACCCCTACGTCGACATCGGCCTGAACTTCCGGTACTTCTTCGTCCGCAAGATGATGTTCGTGAAGTACGCCCAGGGCTTCGTGGTCCTGCCCGGCGGACTCGGCACCCTGGACGAACTCTTCGAGGCCCTGACCCTCGTCCAGACCCAGAAGGTCACCCGCTTCCCCATCGTCCTGTTCGGCACGGAGTACTGGGGCGGCCTGGTCGACTGGCTCCGCCACACGGTCATCGCCCAGGGCAAGGCGGCGGAGAAGGACCTCCTCCTGTTCCACGTCACGGACGACGTGGAGGAGGCGGTGGCCCTGGTCTCGAAGGAGGCGGGCCGCTAGGGCCTCTCGTTTGGATCATGTCGGCGTCGCGGGGCTTGGCACGCGCATCTGCCGCGTTGTCGTCAGTTGCCAACGCTCCGCGTTGGCGC
>NZ_JBEORT010000036.1:0-58803 GCF_040302425.1 Streptomyces sp. NPDC126497 | reverse complement strand
GCCGGGTGCCGCGGGCGCGGGCCGCCCCGGCGCGCGCGCGGGCGGGGGGGCCCCGGGGGGCCGGGGGTGGGGGCGGGGGAGGGGGGGCCCGCCCGGGGCCCCGGCGGGCCTGGCCCCCCCGTCCGGCCCCCAGCAGACCACCGCCCCGGCCGTGCCCCCGCAGACCGCGGGCCCGGCGGCGCCCCCGCCCGTCGCCGGCGCCGCCGCACCCCTGACGAGCGGCGCCGGCGGTGGCCAGTCCTCCTGGCCGCAGCAGGTGCACCGGCTGGCCGGCGGCGAGGAACCGCCGGTGGTGCCCTGGAAGCCGCCGGTCGAGGACGTGTTCCAGGCCGCCGCCCGGCGCCAGGCCGCGGCCCGACCCGCCGCGCTCGGCAGACGGCTGGTGGCCCGGCTGCTGGACACCGTCGTCGTCGGCGCCGTCACCGCCGTGGCCGCCGTGCCGCTCGGCACCAGGGCCGTGGACCACATCGACGCGAAGATCGAGGCGGCCAAGCTGTCCGGGAAGACCGTCACCGTCTGGCTGCTCGACGGCACCACCTCCGTCCAGCTCGGCATCGTCCTCGCCGTCCTCCTCCTCGCCGGCGTCCTCTACGAGGTGCTGCCGACCGCCAGGTGGGGCCGCACCCTGGGCAAGAAGCTGCTGGGCATCGAGGTGCGGGACATCGAGGAGCACGAGGCGCCGTCCTTCGGCGCGGCCCTGCGCCGCTGGCTGGTCTACAGCGTGCCCGGGCTGCTCGTGGTCGGGGTCGTCGGCGTCCTGTGGTGCCTGTTCGACAAGCCCTGGCGCCAGTGCTGGCACGACAAGGCCGCGCACACGTTCGTCGCCGGCTGAGCCGGCGTCACCCGCACGCCGCTCCTGCGCACCGCCGCTACTCCGGACGGACGCTCGCCGGATGCGGGGCCGGAGGGGGCACGGTCGACTCGGGGCATGACCACCGAACCGCCCCCCGGCTCCGGTCGACAGCCGCCGGACGACGACCCGTTCACGAAGCGCCCCCCGCAGGACGGCTCCGGGACCCCGGGACCGGGCTCCCCGTACGACACCCCCGGCGGCCCGCCCCCGCCGTCCGGGGGCGGCGGCCCCCACGGCGGCGGTGGTCCCTACGGAGGCGCCCCCGACCCCCTCGCCGGCATGCCCCCGCTCGCCGACAGCGGCAGGCGCACGCTGGCCCGCATCATCGACATGGTCCTCGTCGGCATCGTGGTCTGGCTGCTCACCTGGCCGTTCGGGGTCAGCGAGTACGACGTCGACGGCGACCGGATCAACGTCGGCAACTCCTTCGCGCAGTCGCTCGTCGCCGCGGTCCTCTACATCGCCTACGACACCTTCATGACCGCCCGGCGCGGCCAGACCCTGGGCAAGAAGTGGCTGCGCATGCGGGTGGCCGACCTCGCCGACGGCTCGACCCCCTCCGTGCAGACCGCGCTGGTCCGCGCCCTGGTGCTGTGGCTGCCGTTCGCGTTCTGCTGCGCCTGTGTGTGGACCGTGATCGCGGGCGGCTGGAGCTTCTTCGACCGGCCCTACAAGCAGGGCCTGCACGACAAGGCGGCCAAGACCGTGGTGGTCGGCACCGCATGAGGGCGCCGCCCGCTCAGGACGCCGCGCGCTCCCGCACCGGCTCGCGGGCCGGAGGGGGGACGACGGCCCGTACCGGCTCCGGGGCCACCGGCCGCTCCGTCCCGGCGGGCCGTCCCACCGCGACGGGCCGCCGGGGTCCGGGGGACGGCACCGTCACGGCCACCAGCAGTCCGAGGGCGAGCGCCGAGACGGCGACCACCGCGACGCCCGCGCCCGAACTCGCTCCGGACAACAGCAGCAGGACGAACGTCGAGAAGATCACGGTGCACGAACCGTAAGCGAGCTGAGCGACAGTCGGACGGGGCATGGCCATCGTGTCCTCGGAGGTCGGGAGTGGTCCGCCTGGCTTTCCACCGGTTCAGGTCGGTTCCGCCAGACGACTCTAACCGCGAGGGTGCCCGAGGGGAACGGACGGTAAGCGTGACCTGACCGACAGGGCCGGTGCACAGGGGGCGCACGGATTCATGACGTCCCCCACGGGGAGGGTCACGCGCGCCCGCAGGGTTTCGCACGGATGTGTCCGGTATGCGAACGCCGACTCCGCATAATGCAATTGAACTGTTCAAGTCAAGGGCTGTTTTTTCTGACGATCCTCTAGTCAAATGACGTCACTTGACTACACGCGTTGATCACGTGCGCGCGGGACCTTCCACAGACGGAACCTCCTTCGGCCGCGCGCATGCACGCGGGAGGGGATCTCAAGTGACCAGTAGACCCTGGACGTTCAGAGCGGCCGCGACGGGCGTGGCACTCGCGGCGGTCACCGCCACCTGCTCTGCGTTCACCGTGGCCCAGGCCGACTCGGCTGACAAGGCCGAGCGTCCCAGCGCCGTGGACCGGCACGACCCGGCGGCGAACCACCACGTCGAGCACGACCTCGAGGGGCCGCTCTCCAAGACGCAGGAGGCCCAGCGGGAAGAAGCGCTGAACCAGGTCATCTCCGGTAAGACCTCGGTCAAGAACCGTAACGGTTCCAAGGTCGTCCAGCTCAAGAGCAAGAAGGGCGACAGCAAGTACGTAGAGCTCGGCCGCGAGAAGACCGACAAGATCTTCACGATCCTGGTCGAGTTCGGCGACAAGGTCGACAGCCGCTACGGCGGCGACGCCGGCCCGCTGCACAACCAGATAGCCAAGCCGAACCGGAAGAAGGACAACTCCACGGCCTGGCAGGAGGACTACGACCAGCAGCACTTCGAGGACCTGTACTTCGGGTCCGGCAAGGGCGTCGACTCGGTCAAGACCTACTACGAGAAGCAGTCCTCCGGCCGCTACTCGGTCGAGGGCGAGGTCTCCGACTGGGTCAAGGTCCCCTACAACGAGGCCCGTTACGGCAACAACGCCTGCGGCGACACCAACTGCCCGAGCGTCTGGAACGTCGTCAGCGACGGTCTGGACGCCTGGGTCGCCCAGCAGAAGGCGGCCGGCCGCACCGACGCCCAGATCAAGGCGGACGTCACCCGCTTCGACGAGTGGGACCGCTACGACTTCGACGGCGACGGCGACTTCAACGAGCCCGACGGCTACATCGACCACTTCCAGATCGTGCACGCCGGCGAGGACGAGTCCGCGGGCGGCGGCGCCCAGGGCGAGGACGCGATCTGGGCGCACCGCTGGTACGCCTTCGGCACCGACTCCGGCGCCACCGGCCCCGAGCAGAACCGGCTCGGCGGCGCGCAGATCGGTTCCACCGGCATCTGGGTCGGCGACTACACCGTCCAGCCGGAGAACGGCGGACTCGGCGTCTTCGCCCACGAGTACGGCCACGACCTCGGCCTGCCGGACCTCTACGACACCGCGGGCGGCGAGAACTCCACCGGCTTCTGGACGCTGATGTCCTCCGGTTCCTGGCTCGGCACCGGGAAGAAGGAGATCGGCGACCTGCCCGGCGACATGACCGCCTGGGACAAGCTCCAGCTCGGCTGGCTGAACTACGACACCGCCAAGGCGGGCGTCAACTCCTGGCACAAGCTGGGCGTCGCCGAGTACAACACCAAGCACAAGCAGGCGCTGGTCGTCACGCTGCCGAAGAAGGCCGTGACCACCGAGATCATCGAGCCGGCCGAGGGCCGGACCCAGTGGTGGAGCGGCAGCGGTGACAACCTCAAGAACACGCTGACGCGTTCGGTCGACCTGACCGGCAAGTCCTCCGCCGAGCTCGCCTTCGACGGCTGGTACGACATCGAGGCCAACTACGACTACCTCTACACCGAGGTGTCGACCGACGGCGGCGCCAACTGGACCGCCCTCGACGGCACGGTCGACGGCCAGCCGATCCCGCGCGACGGCAGCGACAAGCCGGCCCTGCACGGCACGCTCGACGGCTACAAGAAGTTCGCGTACTCCCTCGACGCCTACGCCGGCCAGAAGGTCGACCTGCGCTTCCGCTACCAGAGCGACGGCGGCGTGGCGCTCAAGGGCTTCACGGCCGACGCGATCACGGTGACGGCCGACGGCACGCCGGTCTTCTCCGACGACGCCGAGAGCGCGGACGCCGCCTGGACGGCGAACGGCTTCTCCCGCGTCGGCGCGTCCTTCACCAAGGACTACGCGCAGTACTACATCGCCGAGAACCGCCAGTACGTGTCGTACGACGAGACCCTCGAGGTCGGCCCGTACAACTTCGGCTTCACGGACCGTCCGGACTGGGTCGAGCACTACGCGTACCAGAACGGCCTGCTGATCTGGAAGTGGGACACCTCCCAGGCGGACAACAACACCAGCGAGCACCCGGGCACCGGTCTGGTCCTCCCGGTCGACTCGCACCCGACCGCGCTGAAGTGGTCCGACGGCACGCTGATGCGCAACCGCATCCAGACCTACGACGCGACGTTCAGCACCTTCCGCACCGAGGGCATGACGCTGCACAAGGCGGACGTGGCGACGTGGATCCCGTCGTCGAAGGGCGTGTCGGTCTTCAACGACCGCACGAACACCTACTACGACGAGACGAACAAGACCGGCGGCGTCAAGATCACTGACACCAACACGAAGATCAAGATCCTCAAGGAGGCCAAGAACGGCTCGACGATCGAGCTCGAGGTCGGCCCTGCAGGTAGGTAAATAGCATCTTCGCAGGTCAGCGCATGATCGGCGGCGACCCCCTGGCGGGTCGCCGCCGATTCGTGTTTAGGTGCCTCCTGTGGCTCTCTTATTGACACCAGTGGACACGGGGGTATGACCGCATGGCCGCAGGAGGTTTCTGCAAACTGCCGAACGGCACGGTGGTGGTGGCGCTGAACCTGCCCAGCCCCGCCGCCGACGCCCCCGCCGGGGTCCGTGTCCTCGTCCACGCCCGGAACCGGGCGCGCGCCCTGACCAGGCTGCGCAACCTGGGCCTGCGGGCGATCTACCTGCGGGGCAACGCCGCCCCGCCGACCCCCGACGAGATCACGGCGGTGCTGCACCACCCCGACGGCCTGATATGGCGCACCAACCCCGACACCGCCGCCCTGACGGTGGAGCTCTGGCACCCCATAAGAGCCCTGCTCGGACCCCCGGCGAAGGCGTGACCGCGGGCTGCCGCGCCCACCGCCGCCGCTGCGGGCAGTCGTGCCGCCGGGCGGCACGGGTGGGCGCAGCGGCACCCCGCAGGCGCCGGGCTGCGCGACACCCCGGGCCCCGCAGGACTACTGCACGACGGGCTTGCCCGACAGCTCCACCCCCGCCGCGCGCAGCTCCTCCAGCGCGCGCTCGGTGGTCTCCGCCGCCACCCCGGCCGTGAGGTCGAGCAGGACCTGGGTGCGGAAGCCCTCGCGGGCCGCGTCCAGCGCGGTGGCCCGCACGCAGTGGTCCGTGGCGATCCCCACCACGTCCACCTCCTCGACCTCCCGCTCCCGCAGCCACCGCGCCAACGGCGTCCCGTTCTCGTCGGTCCCCTCGAAGCCGCTGTAGGCGGCCGAGTACGCCCCCTTGTCGAAGACGGCGTCGATCGCCCCGGAGGTCACCGCGGGGGCGAAGTTCGGGTGGAACCCGACCCCCTCCGTCCCGGCGACGCAGTGCGCGGGCCAGGACCGTACGTAGTCGGGGTTGTCGGCGAAGTGCCCGCCGGGCGCGATGTGGTGGTCCCGGGTGGCCACCACGTGCCGGTAGCCGCCGGCCGAGCCGGCCTGGCCGATCAGTTCGGTGATGGCGGCGGCCACGTCCGCACCACCGGCCACGGCGAGACTGCCCCCCTCACAGAAGTCGTTCTGCACGTCGACGACGATCAGTGCGCGGCGCATGGTCGGTTTCCTTCGACTATGGGATCGGGTGGGGGAGGGCCCTGCCGGGTGAACCTCCGAGCCTATGGAATCGCGGACGACGCGGACAGGGGCACGGCGGGGCGGGCGGAAGTCCCCGCCCGCGCACCGGGAGCCCTCGCCCGCGTACGGGGGGCACGCTTTCAGCTACCCGAGGGCCCGTGCGCGTACTCCGTCGGAAGGACGGGTTCCCCCCGGGAGAGCTGGGTGGCGGACAGCGGCAGGCCCGCCCGGGCCGCCGCGTGCCGGTCGCGGACCACGTCCAGCGGCTCACGGGCGATCACCTCGCCGCCCTCGACCAGCTTCACCAGGAGCTGCCGGTCGGCCAGCCCGGCGGGCACCGGGCCGGTGCCGATCACCTCGGCCTCGGCGACGCCGTACGCGTCCAGCCGCCGCGCGGCCCACTTGCGGCCGCCGACGGAGGTCTTGCCGCCGGAGGACTTCTTCGCCACCGGCACCAGCGGCGCCTTCGGGTCGGCGGACTCGGCGCGGGCGACCAGCTTGTAGACCATGGAGGCCGTCGGGTGCCCGGAGCCGGTCACCAGCTGGGTGCCCACCCCGTACGCGTCCACGGGCGCCGCCGCCAGCGAGGCGATGGCGTACTCGTCCAGGTCCGAGGTCACGACGATCTTCGTGCCGGTGGCGCCCAGCTCGTCCAGCTGCTGCCGCACCCGGTGCGCCACCAGCAGCAGGTCGCCGGAGTCGATCCGGACGGCGCCCAGCTCCGGCCCGGCGATCTCGACGGCCGCACGGACCGCCTCGGCCACGTCGTAGGTGTCCACCAGCAGCGTGGTGCCGCTGCCGAGGGAGTCCACCTGGGCCCGGAAGGCGTCCCGCTCGTCGTCGTGCAGCAGGGTGAAGGCGTGGGCGGAGGTGCCCACGGTGGGGATGTTGTAGCGGAAGCCGGCCGCCAGGTCGGAGGTGGTGGCGAAGCCGCCGACGTACGCGGCCCGGGCCGCGGCCACCGCCGACAGCTCGTGGGTGCGCCGGGCGCCCATCTCGATCAGCGGGCGCCCGCCGGCGGCGGACGACATCCGGGAGGCCGCGGCGGCGATCGCCGAGTCGTGGTTGAGGATCGACAGGATCACCGTCTCCAGCAGCACGCACTCCGCGAAGCTGCCCTCGACCCGCATGACCGGCGAGCCCGGGAAGTACACCTCGCCCTCGGGGTAGCCCCAGATGTCCCCGGAGAAGCGGTAGCCGGCCAGCCAGTCCAGGGTCTCCTCGTCGACGATGCCCCTCCCGCGCAGGAAGCCGAGGACGCCCGGGTCGAAGCGGAAGTTCTCCACCGCGTCCAGCACCCGCCCGGTGCCGGCCACCACGCCGTAGCGGCGGCCGTCCGGCAGCCGCCGGGTGAAGACCTCGAACACGCTGCGCCGGCCGGCCGTGCCGGCCTTCAGCGCGGCCTGCAGCATCGTCAGCTCGTACTGGTCCGTGAAGAGCGCCGTCGAGGGAACGTCCACCGGCAGCCCAAGGTCCGCTGTGTTCATGAGCGGGATGCTACCCCCATTTCGTCAGTTTGACGATTTAGGTGCGGGCACCGGGACGGCGGACCGGTTTGTGCGACCACCCCCCTGCGGTGGCAGCATGGGCTGTGTGACGTCACCCGCACCCCTGGAGATCGAACGCACCGAGTCCGCGGAGGAGGCCTTCGCCGTACCCGAGCCCGACGTCCCGTGGGTCACCATCGTCCACAACGACCCGGTCAACCTCATGAGCTACGTGACGTACGTCTTCCAGTCGTACTTCGGCTACAGCAAGGACAAGGCCACCAAGCTCATGCTCGATGTCCACCACAAGGGCCGGGCGGTCGTCTCCAGCGGTACGCGCGAGGAGATGGAACGCGATGTCCAGGCCATGCACGGCTACGGACTGTGGGCCACCCTCCAGCACGACCGGAAGTGACCGAGCCGGACATGACCGAACCGGACGTGGACCGACCCCGCCCGCAGGACCGGAAGCAGCGAATCGCCGCCATGCCAGGAACCTTCGAACCGCTCCCCGGCGGCGGCGCGGCCGTCGCCCTCGACGACGTCGAGATCTCCATCATCCGCTCCCTCGCCGTGCAGATGATGGAGCTCATCGGCCCCGGACCCGCCGAGGACACCTCCGGCGACCCGCTCGCCGGTCTCTTCAGCGAGGGCCCGAGCGAACCGCCCTCCGACCCGGTGCTGCGCCGCCTCTTCCCGGACGCCTACGGCGACCCCGAGGGCGCCCCGCGGCCCGAGGAGGCCGAGGAACAGCGCGTCCGCTCCGCCGAGTTCCGCCGCTACACCGAGAACGACCTGCGGGCCGGCAAGCGCGACAACGCCCTCGCGGTGATCCGCTCCCTGGACGCGCTCACCCCGGCCGGCGGGGACGACGTGGTGCTGGAGCTGTCGCCGGACGAGTCCCGGCAGTGGCTCGGCGCCCTCAACGACCTGCGCCTGGCGATCGGCTCCCGCCTGGAGATCAGCGACGAGGACGACAGCGACCTGCTCTTCCGCCTCCCCGACGAGGACCCGCGCAAACCGATGGTGATGGCGTACCTGTGGCTCGGCGGACTCCAGGAGGCCCTCGTCTCCACGCTCATGCCGTGACCCCGCGCCGCGCCTCCCGCGCGGCGGCCCGTGCCGTGAGCCGGTGCCGGACGTCCGGAAGGGTCCGCTGACGCGTTCGCTCAGGGGACGCTCAAATCCGGATAACGATCCCGTCAAAGAGTCCGCCGTCTCTGGGCCCTTCAGGTGCCTTTTGTCCGCGTCTCCCTGTGAGGCGCGCCACACGGCGCCCGTGTGATCAGTATGGCGGCCGTGATAGATCTTCACGACCGCCCGGCGAACACCACCCGTATGTTCCGCCGGGTGCGCCACCGAGCCGGCGACCGTCGGCCAGGCACGGGCGGACTCCCAGAGCCCGCCCAGCTCCATCAGTCCGGGGGGATCGTGACCCGATCCGAGGCCGACAGCGGCTCGGATCGGCATGGAGAAAGGCGCACCACACATGGCCTCACCGCAGGTCGACACGGAGTCCGTACCCGAAGAGGGGTACGAGCGCGGCCTCAACAGCCGCCAGGTCCAGATGATCGCGATCGGCGGCGCCATCGGCGTCGGGCTCTTCCTGGGAGCCGGGGCGAACATCGCCAAGGCCGGGCCCAGCCTGATCGTCATGTACGCCCTCGCCGGCGTCATCATCTTCTTCATCATGCGGGCCCTCGGGGAGCTCCTGCTCTACCGCCCCGTCTCGGGCTCGTTCGCCGAGTACTCGCGCGAGTTCCTCGGCCCGTTCTTCGGCTACTTCACCGGCTGGACGTACTGGCTGATGTGGGTGGTCACCGGCATGGCCGAGCTGACCGCCGCCGCCATCTACATCAACTTCTGGTTCCCGGCGATCCCGCAGTGGACGTCGGCCCTGGTCTTCCTGGTCATCCTCTTCGGGGCCAACCTGATCTCGGTGAAGCTGTTCGGCGAGATCGAGTTCTGGTTCTCCATGGTCAAGGTCACCGCCATCATCGGCATGATCGTGATCGGCCTCGGCGTGCTCACCCTCGGCTTCAGCCAGGCCGGTGACACCGCCGCCGTCTCCAACCTCTGGGCCTTCGACGGCTTCTTCCCCAAGGGCATCGGCTCGTCCCTGATGACCCTGCAGGGCGTCATGTTCGCCTACCTCGCCGTCGAGCTCGTCGGCGTCACCGCCGGCGAGTCCGAGAACCCCGAGAAGACCCTGCCCAAGGCGATCAACACCCTGCCCTGGCGCATCGCCCTCTTCTACGTCGGCGCCCTCACCGTCATCCTGTGCGTGGTCAAGTGGACCGAGTTCTCCGACGGGGTCAGCCCGTTCGTGAAGGCGTTCGCGGTCATCGGCATCCCGGCCGGCGCCGGCATCGTCAACTTCGTCGTGCTGACCGCCGCCCTGTCGTCCTGCAACTCCGGCATGTACTCCACCGGCCGCATGCTGCGCAACCTCGCCGACAACGGCGAGGCCCCGCAGGTCTTCAAGAAGCTGTCCTCCACCAAGACCCCGGCGCTCGGCATCGCCACCTCCGTGGTCTTCATGGGCATCGGCGTCGTCCTGAACTACACCGTCCCGGAGAAGGCCTTCGGCTACGTCACCTCCGTCGCCACCGCCGCCGGCATCTGGACCTGGCTGATGATCCTGATCAGCCACGTCCTCTACCGCCGCCAGGTCGTCGCGGGCCGGCTGCCCGCCTCGTCCTTCCCGGCGCCCGGCGGATCGGTCTGCTCCTACATCGCCATCGCCTTCCTGCTCTTCGTCACCGGCCTCATCGCCTACGACGCGGACTCCAGGATCTGCCTGTACGTGATGGCCGGCTGGGCCGTCGCCCTCGGCATCGGCTGGGCGGTCCTCAAGAGCCGCAACCCGCAGGTCACCCGACGCGACGACAGCCGGTTCGAGAAGGTCGGCTGACCTCCCCGGGACGCCGGGCCGCAGGGGGCACTCGTGGCACCCCCTGCGGCCCTCCGCTCAAGGCGTCCGGCATGCGGGCCGCCGCGTACCACCCCTCGGTACGCGGCGGCCCGCACGCTTATCCTGAGCCCCATGCTGACCATCACCCAGGCCCTGTACGACCGGATCGTCGCCCACGCCCGCGAGGACCACCCCGACGAGGCGTGCGGCGTGGTGGCGGGACCGGTGGGCGCCGGCCGCCCCGAGCGCTTCATCCCCATGCTGAACGCGGCCCGCTCGCCCACCTTCTACGAGTTCGACTCCCAGGACCTGCTGAAGCTGTACCGCGAGATGGACGACCGGGACGAGGAGCCGGTGGTCATCTACCACTCCCACACCGCCACCGAGGCCTACCCCTCCCGCACCGACATCTCCTACGCCAACGAGCCCGGCGCCCACTACGTCCTGGTCTCCACCGCCGACACCGACGGCGCCGGGGAGTTCCAGTTCCGCTCCTTCCGCATCCTGGAGGGCGAGGTCACCGAGGAGGAGGTCCGGGTCGTCGAGTCCTACTGACCCGGCGAACGGACCACGATCCCGCATGGCGGAAGGACGGTGTCCGGAGGATGAGATCACACTCCAGGGGCCGGTCCGGGAATCGATACGATGACCCCATGGTTCTTACCGACGTGAGAGACACGGCGCCGGGCACCCTGCTCGTGGCGCGGCTGCACGTCGACCTGTGCAGGCTGAACAGCGCCATCTGTTGATCCCCCGCTGCCGCCGTACGGCCGAGAGCCGCGGCGGGCTGCCGCGTGCCGCCGCGCGCCCTTCCCGAACCCACGACAGACACTTCCGACAGGAGCCCTCAGCCATGGCCATCGAGGTCCGCATCCCGACCATCCTCCGCACCTACACCGACGGTCAGAAGGCGGTGGAGGGCACCGGGAACACCCTCGCCGAGCTCTTCAACGACCTCGAGACCCGGCACACGGGCATCCAGGCCCGCATCGTGGACGGCGAGCAGCTGCGCCGCTTCGTCAACGTCTACCTCAACGACGAGGACGTCCGCTTCCTGGACGGCATCAACACCAAGCTGACCGACGGCGACAACGTCACGATCCTGCCGGCCGTCGCCGGCGGCATGGCCTGACAGCCGATGCGTTACGACTCCCCGCTGGCCGCGGTGGGCAACACCCCCCTGGTGCGCCTGCCGCGGCTGTCGCCGTCCGCCGACGTCCGGATCTGGGCCAAGCTGGAGGACCGCAACCCCACCGGCTCGATCAAGGACCGCCCGGCGCTGTTCATGATCGAGCAGGCGGAGAAGGACGGCCGGCTCACCCCCGGCTGCACCATCCTCGAGCCGACCAGCGGCAACACCGGCATCTCGCTCGCCATGGCAGCCAAGCTCAAGGGCTACCGCATGGTCTGCGTCATGCCCGAGAACACCTCGCAGGAACGCCGCGACCTGCTCGGCATGTGGGGCGCGGAGATCATCTCCTCCCCGGCCGCCGGCGGCTCCAACACCGCCGTGCGCGTCGCCAAGGAACTCTCCGCCGAGCACCCCGACTGGGTGATGCTCTACCAGTACGGCAACCCGGACAACGCCGGCGCCCACTACGCCGGCACCGGCCCCGAGATCCTCGCCGACCTGCCCTCGATCACCCACTTCGTGGCCGGCCTCGGCACCACCGGCACCCTCATGGGCGTCGGCCGCTACCTGCGCGAGAACAAGCCCGACGTGAAGATCGTCGCCGCCGAACCGCGCTACGACGACCTCGTCTACGGCCTGCGCAACCTCGACGAGGGCTTCGTCCCCGAGCTGTACGACGCCTCCGTGCTGACCACCCGCTTCTCCGTCGGCTCCGCCGACGCCGTCACCCGCACCCGCGAACTCCTCCAGCAGGAGGGCATCTTCGCCGGCGTCTCCACCGGCGCCGCCCTGCACGCGGCGATCGGCGTCGCCAGGAAGGCGCAGAAGGCCGGCGAGTCCGCCGACGTCGTCTTCGTCGTCGCCGACGGCGGCTGGAAGTACCTCTCGACCGGCGTCTACACCGCCGCGACCACCGAAGAGGCCATCGCCACCCTCCAGGGCCAGCTCTGGGCGTGACGCCCCACGCGTGACGAGGGGCCGGAGACCACCGTCTCCGGCCCCTCACGCGTTCCCGGAGCCGTCCCGCCCCCCGGACCCGCGCCGCCGCCGGGGCCGGCGCCCCCGCCCCCACCCGTCGACGAGCGCGGTGACGCACGCGAGCAGTACCACCGCGGCGAGCGCGAGCCACCATGCCGTGTCCATGCCCCGACCGTACCGGCGCGCACCGGCACCACGCGCCCCACCGTCACCGGTATGCGCCGCTTCCAGCCGAACCGGTGACAGCGCAGGTGAGTTCCCCCACAACAGCCCCTGGCAAAGGAGCGACCACAGGTTTCGCGTCTTACGCTCGACGGACCGCACGACCCCCGTCTTCCCACACCCGCCAGCGGAGGTTTCTGCTTCATGAAGCTCACCGTCGTCGGCTGCTCGGGGTCGTTCCCGTCCGCGGAATCGGCCTGCTCGAGCTACCTCGTCGAGGCCGACGGCTTCCGGCTGCTCCTCGACATGGGCAACGGCGCCCTGGGCGAGCTGCAGCGCCACTGCGGTCTCTACGACCTCGACGCGATCTTCCTCAGCCACCTGCACGCCGACCACTGCATCGACATGTGCGGCTACTTCGTCGCACGCTACTACCGGCACGACGGCGGCCGCTGCGAGCCCCTCCCGGTCTACGGACCCGAGGGCACCGAGCACCGGCTGACCACCGCCTACGCCGACACGCCCTCGGCCTCCTCCATGAGCGAGGTCTTCGACTTCCACACGGTCAAGCCGTCCACCTTCGAGATCGGCCCGTTCCTCGTCCACACCGAGCGCGTCGCGCACCCGGTCGAGGCGTACGGCATCCGCATCGAACACGGCGGCAGGACACTGACGTACTCCGGCGACACGGGCGTGACCCCCGCGCTCGACGACCTCGCCCGCGACGCCGACCTCTTCCTGTGCGAGGCCGCCTTCACCCACGGCAAGGAGAACATCCCCGACCTGCACCTCAACGGCCGCGAGGCGGGTGAGACGGCGGCCCGCGCGGGCGCCCGCCGCCTGATCCTCACCCACATCGCCCCGTGGACCGACCCGCAGGTCAACCTCACCGACGCCCGCGCGGTGTACGACGGCCCGGTGGGGCTGGCGGCGCCCGGGGCGACGTACGAGATCTGAGGCGGGGGAGGCCGGCCCGCTCCGGCCGCCCCCCGGCACGCCCGCACGGCGCGTGCGCGACGAGGTGCGGACAGCGCGAAGGCCCGGCCGATCCGGCCGGGCCTCCGCGTGGGTCGGCGGGTCGCCGCGGGTTACTTCGCCTCCGCCTTCTGCAGTTCCGCCAGTTCCTCGTCCGACTCCCGGCCGGGCGTCGGCAGGTTGAACCTGGTGATGGCGAAGCGGAAGACCACGTAGTAGACCGCCGCGAAGCACAGGCCCACCAGGGCCAGGCCCCACGGGTTGCTGGCGATGCCCAGGTTGAGGAAGTAGTCGACCGCGCCGGCGGAGAAGCCGAAGCCGTCCTTCATCCCCAGGGCCCACGTCAGCGCCATGGACACACCGGTCAGCACCGCGTGGATGGCGTAGAGCACCGGCGCGATGAACATGAAGGTGAACTCGATCGGCTCGGTGACGCCGGTCACGAACGAGGTGAGCGCGAGGGAGAACATCATGCCGCCGACCACCTTGCGGCGCTCGGGCCGGGCGCAGTGCACGATGGCCAGGCAGGCCGCCGGCAGGGCGAACATCATGATCGGGAAGAAGCCGGTCATGAACTGGCCGGCGGTCGGGTCACCGGCCAGGAAGCGCGCGATGTCACCGCTCTTGCCCTCGTACTCGCCCGCCTGGAACCACGGGAAGGAGTTCAGCAGGTGGTGCATGCCGATCGGGATGAGAGCGCGGTTGGCCACGCCGAAGATGCCGGCGCCGACGGCCCCCGAGCCCACCAGCCACTCACCGAAGTTGTGCAGGACGGTGCCGAGGACCGGCCAGATGTAACCGAAGACGACGCCGATCACCAGACCGGCGAAGGCCGACAGGATCGGCACCAGGCGGCGGCCGCCGAAGAAACCGGCCCAGTCCGGGAGCTTCGTGCGGTAGAAGCGCTGGTAGAGCAGCGCCACCACGATGCCCATCACCACGCCGCCGAGGACCTTGGCGTCCACCGGCGCGTCCGCCATCACGACCTTGCCGTCGACGACCGTGGCCACCTGGGGGAGGTTCTCGTCGGTGAAGGTGGCCAGCACGTTCTTGAAGACCAGGTAGCCGACGACCGCCGCGAGAGCGGTCGAACCGTCCGACTTCTTCGCGAAGCCGATCGCGATGCCCACGGCGAACAGCAGCGCCATGTTGTCGAGGATCGCGTTGCCGCCGGCCGCCATGAAGCCGGCGATCTTGGTGATGAAGGCGGGGAACGACTCGCGCCCCAGCATGTCGTCGTTGCCGAGGCGCACCAGCAGCGCCGCCGCGGGCAGCACCGCGACCGGCAGCATGAGGCTGCGGCCGATGCGCTGCAGGACGGCCATCGCGCCGGCGCCCTTCTTCTTGTCGGCGGTTGCCGTGCTCGCCGTGGTCATCGTCTTCCTCCAGTGGGCAAGGCGCCGCCAGGGGACACAATGAGGACGGCGGCGTCCCGAACGCGCGGCGGGTGGCCCGCGCGCATGGTCTACACCACCGAGTGGTGTAGACCTGTTGTAGCACGATGAAGGTCGCATAAGGAACCCGCGATTCCCGCTACCGCCGGACCACGCACCGTGCCCGGTGGGGACCGTCGGCCGGAACCCTCCGCAGGGCACGCCGAAAAGCCCCCGGACCCCACGGTCCGAGGGCTCGAACAGTCGCCCGCCGCCCCAAGGCGTCACCCCTTCGCCGCGTCCTCCACCTCCTCCTCCGGCTCCCGCCCCGGAGTCCTCAGACCGAACCGCGTGATCGCGAACCGGAACACCGCGTAGTACACCGCCGCGAACACCAGCCCGATCGGAATGATCAGCCACGGCCTGGTGGCCAGGTTCCAGTTGATGACGTAGTCGATGAGCCCGGCCGAGAAACTGAACCCGTCCTTCACCCCCAGCCCCCACGTCACCGCCATCGACGCACCCGTCAGCACCGCGTGGACCACGTACAACGCCGGCGCGACGAACAGGAAGGAGTACTCCAGCGGCTCCGTGATGCCGGTCACGAACGACGTCAGCCCCACCGACAGCATCAGCCCGCCCACCTCCTTGCGCCGGTGCGGCTTCGCACAGTGCGTGATCGCCAGCGCGGCGGCCGGCAACGCGAACATCATGATCGGGAAGAAACCCGTGGTGAACTGCCCCGCGGTCGGATCACCCGCCAGGAACATGTTGATGTCGCCGTGCACCACCGTGCCGTCCGGCTTGGTGTAACTGCCGAACTGGAACCACATCGGCACGTTCAGGAACTGGTGCAGCCCGACCACCAGCAACGCCCGGTTGGCCACGCCGAACACACCCGCACCCCACGCGCCCAGACCGCTCAGCCAGTCGCTGAAACCCTCCAGCGCGTCACCGATCGGCGGCCACACCCACAGGCACAGCGCCGCGAACACGATCGCCGCGAACGCCATGACGATCGGCACCAGCCGCCGCCCGTTGAAGAACCCCAGCCAGTCCACCAGCTTCGTCCGGTGGAACCGCTGCCAGAAGTACGCCGCCGTCAGCCCGATGACGATCCCCCCGAACACCCCCGGATTCTGGTACGTGAACGCCGTCACCGACCCGTCGGCCACCCGGCAGCCCACCATCGGCACCGCCCTCGAACCCTCCGGGCAGTCCTCCGGGAACTGACGCAGCACGTTGTAGTAGACGAGGAACCCCGCCACCGCCGCCAACGCCGTCGACCCGTCCGCCCTCTTCGCCATCCCGATCGCCACACCCACGCAGAACAGCAGCGGCAACCCCAGCGAACCGTCCAGCAGCGCCCCACCCGCACCCACCATCACCTTGGAGACGCCCGTCCAGCCCAGACCCTCGTCCCCGAACACGTCCGGCTGCCCCAGCCGGTTCAGGATCCCCGCCGCCGGCAGCACCGCGATCGGCAGCTGCAGGCTCCGCCCCATCTTCTGCAGCCCCTGGAACAGACGGTTCCAGCGCTCCCGCGCGGGAGGAGCCGCACTCCCGGCGCCGGCGGCACCCTCGGCACTCATCCGGTCCCTCCCACTGGTTCACTGGAGAGCAGTCTGAAAGCGGCGACTGCGGGTTTGGCGGCAGTCCACCCTGTGGTGTAGACCAGTCAGGCGGGACGGTCCCGCCGTCGTGAGGCCATCCTTCGGCACCCACGACAGGACCGCTCGCAAAGATGGGCCAACTGTGGGTTACTGCGACAAAGCGGTTCGGATCAGGGAGAACGACATGGCCACCAAGGCTGAGAAGATCGTTGCCGGGCTCGGCGGCATCGACAACATCGAAGAGGTCGAAGGCTGCATCACCCGCCTCCGCACCGAAGTCGTCGACCCCACCAAGGTCGACGACGCCGCCCTGAAGGCCGCCGGCGCCCACGGCGTCGTCAAGATGGGCAGCGCCATCCAGGTCGTCATCGGCACCGACGCCGACCCCATCGCCGCCGAAATAGAAGACATGATGTGAACCACGGCACCAGCCGCGGCCACACCCCGAAGGGGCCCCTCCCCACCACAGGAGGGGCCCCTTCCGCATGCGGCGCTTCCGCACACACCGCTGACGCTAGGCTCGACGCCATGTCTCGAATCGACGGCCGCACCCCCGAACAACTCCGCCCGGTCACCATCGAACGCGGCTGGAGCAAGCACGCCGAAGGCTCCGTCCTCGTCTCCTTCGGCGACACCAAGGTCCTCTGCACCGCCTCCGTCACCGAAGGCGTCCCCCGCTGGCGCAAAGGCAGCGGCGAGGGCTGGGTCACCGCCGAATACGCGATGCTGCCCCGCGCCACCAACACCCGCGGCGACCGCGAATCCGTCCGCGGCCGCATCGGCGGCCGCACCCACGAGATCAGCCGCCTCATCGGCCGCTCCCTGCGCGCCGTCATCGACTACAAGGCCCTCGGCGAGAACACCATCGTCCTCGACTGCGACGTCCTCCAGGCCGACGGCGGCACCCGCACCGCCGCCATCACCGGCTCCTACGTCGCCCTCGCCGACGCCATCACCTGGGCCCAGGGCAGGAAACTCATCAAGCCCGGCCGCAAACCCCTCACCGGCACCGTCAGCGCCGTCTCCGTCGGCATCGTCGCCGGCGTCCCCCTCCTCGACCTCCGCTACGAGGAAGACGTCAAGGCCGACACCGACATGAACGTCGTCTGCACCGGCGACGGCCGCTTCGTCGAGGTCCAGGGCACCGCCGAAGCCGAACCCTTCGCCCGCGACGAACTCAACGCCCTCCTCGACCTCGCCGTCACCGGCTGCACCGAACTCGCCGCCGCACAGCGCGCCGCCCTCGACACCGCCCTCGAAAGGTAAAAGAAACACCAAGGCAGGTGGCCGACGCGGGCAACCGCGCCGGCCACCACCGCGTCTGAAGGAGTACGGGCGCACGGATCGACCCCGGGCGCCCGGCCAACGACCAGGGCCGCCCACCGGCCCGACACAGGGGAGGGACCGATCCATGGCCGCAAGCCGCCGACGCCGCACCACAGCCGTCGCCGCCACCCTGGCGGCCGTCGCGCTGACCGCCGGACTCACCACCGGCTGCGACGCCGTCGACAAGGCACTGGACTGCGTCCAGACCGCCGACGCCGTCGCCGACAGCGTCACCGACATGCAGCAGGCCGTCGAGAACGCCGGCAACGACGTCACCCAGCTCGAGGAATCCCTCGAGTCCATAGACAAGAACCTCACCGACCTCGGCGACAAGACCGACAACGCCGACGTCGGCAAGGCCGTCGACGACCTCGAGAAGGCCGTGCAGAACGTCCGCACCTCCATCGAGAACGGCGACGAGACCCCCGACATCAGCCCCGTCACCGACGCGGCCGGCGAACTCACCAAGGTCTGCACACCGTAACGGGCGAGCGGCTCACGGGCCCGGGGATACTGGGCCCATGACCCGCCTGATCCTCGCCACCCGCAACGCCGGAAAGATCACCGAACTCCACGCGATCCTCGCCGACGCGGGCCTGCCCCACGAACTCGTCGGCGCAGACGCCTACCCCGACGTCCCCGACGTCAAGGAAACCGGCGTCACCTTCGCCGAGAACGCCCTCCTCAAGGCCCACGCCCTGGCCCGGGCCACCGGCCTCCCCGCCGTCGCCGACGACTCCGGCCTCTGCGTCGACGTCCTGGGCGGCGCCCCCGGCATCTTCTCCGCCCGCTGGGCCGGCCGCCACGGCGACGACAAGGCCAACCTCGACCTCCTCCTCGCCCAGCTCTCCGACATCGCCGACGAACACCGCGGCGCCCACTTCGCCTGCGCGGCGGCCCTGGCCCTCCCCGACGGCACGGAACGCGTGGTCGAGGGCCGCCTGACGGGCACCCTCCGCCACACCCCGGCGGGCACCGGCGGCTTCGGCTACGACCCGATCCTCCAGCCGGAGGGCGAGACCCGCACCTGCGCGGAACTGACGGCGGCCGAGAAGAACGCCATCAGCCACCGCGGCAAGGCGTTCCGGGCCCTGGTGCCGGTGGTGCGGGAGCTGTTGGGCTGATTCACGAAGACGCCCCCCGCCTTTGTTTCAAAGGTGGGGGGCGGTGCGGCCGGTGGGATTCGAACCCACACGGGCTTTCGCCCACGGGCTTCTAAGGCCCGCGCGTACTGCCTATTTCGCCACGGCCGCGTTGCCGCCATGCTACCGGTCTCGGACTGTTCGCCTAGGCCGGCCTCCTCTGCACCAGGTGCTGGTAATCGCGTGGCAGTTGGGACACAGCAACCGCAGATTCTCGCGCCGGTCGTCGCTCCAGTCCCCGTTGATGTGATCGACCTCCAGGGTCATCGTTTTGCCGAGCCACTCGGGCCCCGTACCGCACTCGGCGCACTCATGCGGCACGCCGACTTCGGAGAGCGCCCGACGCAGGAGCGCGGTCCTCGTCCGGCGTTTGCCGTCATGCTTGACCAGGATGTCCTCGGGGGCCCTGAGGGGGGTTGTACCGGGCTTGCCACGTTGATGGGCCTGCCCCAGAAAGTGCGTCGTCGAGATGTTCTCCTCGGCGACCCACTGACGCAGGAGGGCACGCTGCGTGCCGTTGTCAGGGCGCCCCAGCCGACGAAGTGTCGCCGCGATCGACACGGACTCGGCGACTGCCGTACGCAGTTCTTCGATGGTGGGCTGTGGAGGACTGCCGGAAAGGCCGAAATGCGAGATGTCGATCCCGAAGTGAGCGAACCGCTTCGTGAGGTACCTGCGGAGGTGCCCGTAAGGCTGGGTGCCGAGAAAGGCGATCACCTCCTCGAGGTTGGAGCACTGCGCAGCAGCCTCTGCCAGTCGATCGCGGGTGTACCTCACGCCACTACTCATCGGGTGGCACGTCCCTTGCCGCGTCCTCGGTAAGTGTCCGTTGTCGAGTGGCAGTTGGGGCAGAGGAATCGCAGGTTGTCGATGCGGTTGTCCCGCCAGTTGCCATCCACGTGGTCGACCTCCAAGGAGAGCGGACGTCCTCGCCAGGAGTTGCCGGTACCGCAGAGGGCGCATTGCTCCGGGACACCCAAGGCCGTCATTGCCCACTTGAGCCGGTCGCTCGGGATGCGTCGGGCATGCGTGAGTGGTTGCTCGACCAGCAAGCCTTCTGGTGTCCGCGGGCGCCATGGCTTGTCCCGTCGTGTCGGCATCTGGAAGTGCGACATGTCGATGCCGTATGCCTTGATGCGACGGCTGATGTGCGTATGGTGACCGCCGACCACTTCCAGCCCGAGATGCCGTAGCACCTCGCACATGTTCGTCGAGGCCGAGACCGCTTCCTGGAGCAGTTCCCGAGTCCACTTCACCCCCTCACGCTGGAAGTGCGATGTGTCGACCCCGAGCTTCTTCATCCGTCCGAGCACGTACCGTCGTGTCGAACTCCTCGGATCCACCCCCAACCGCACCAACGCCTCCGTCAACGTCCGCGCTCCCCGAGCCGCCTCTTCCAGCCGCTCCTTGGTGTACGCACTGGCCCCCATCGGACCCCCTCCGCCTCCCGGCCGCCCGTTCGTGGCCTCGTACGGAGTAACGAACCGGATATCGGACAGTCACGTGCGAAAAACGGAACGGCCCGTACCGGCAATCCGGTACGGGCCGTTCCGCAGGTGGGCGGGGTCAGATGCCCAGGTCCTTGATGATCTTGGCCACGTGGCCCGTCGCCCGGACGTTGTAGAGGGCGCGTTCGACCTTGCCCTCCTCGTCGACGACGATCGTGGAGCGGATGACGCCCAGGTAGGTCCTGCCGTAGTTCTTCTTCTCGCCGAAGGCGCCGTACGCCTCGAGGACCTTCTTGTCCTCGTCGGCGAGGAGGGTGACCTTCAGCGACTCCGTCTCGCGGAACCTGGCGAGCTTCTCCGGCTTGTCGGGGGAGATGCCGATGACGTCGTAGCCGGCGCCGGCCAGCAACTCCAGGTTGTCGGTGAAGTCGCAGGCCTGCTTGGTGCAGCCGGGGGTGAGGGCGGCGGGGTAGAAGTAGACGATGACCTTGCGGCCCCTGTGGTCGGCCAGGGACACCTCGTTGCCGTCGGCGTCGGGCAGGGTGAAGGCGGGGGCCTCGTCACCGGGCTGGAGGCGGTCGCTCATCGTCTGGTCTCCTCGTGCGTGCGCGCTGCGTGGATCGGGTGCCGGGATCGAGGGTAACCGGGGGTCCTGACCGTGCGCGGCGGCGTGGAGCTGACAGACTGTCCGGCACAGGCAATACGGGCATCAGTGGATTTCGGAGGCGGCACGGTGGCGGACACGGCGGACACCAGGACCCCGGCGCAGATCGAGGCGGACATCGAGCGCCGCCGTGCGGTGCTGGCCGAGACCCTGGACGAGATCGGGGTGCGGGTGCATCCGAAGACGATCGTGGGGGACGCCAGGGCCCGGGTCGTCTCGCACGTCGATCACACGCTGGGGCGGGCGTACGTCCGGGTGAACGGTGTGGTGAGCGAGGTGAAGGCGCAGTTCGTGGACGAGGAGGGGGCGCCCCGGCTGGAGCGGGTGGTCCCGGTGGCGGTGCTGGTGGTGGGGGTCGTGGGGCTGCTGGCCCTGGGGTCCCGTCGGCGCGGGCGCTGACCGTGGCCCCTCCCGTCCCCGTTCGCGGCGATTGCAGGTAGGTTTCTGGACGTGAGCGCCAAGAGAAACGAGCAGGGTTCCCAGGACGACAAGCTGCCCATCCGGATGCTGCACGATCGCGTGCTCGTGCGGCAGGAGACGGGGGAGGGCGAGCGGCGTTCGGGGGGCGGCATCCTGATTCCCGCGACGGCGGCCGTGGGCCGTCGGCTGGCCTGGGCCGAGGTGGTCGCGGTGGGGCAGAACGTACGGACCGTGGAGCCGGGTGACCGGGTGCTGTTCGATCCGGAGGACCGGGCGGAGGTCGAGGTGCGGGGGACGGCGTACGTGCTGATGCGGGAGCGCGATCTGCACGCCGTGGCCGCGGACCGTTTCGAGGGGTCCGAGGATTCGACCGGTTTGTACCTGTAGTTCGTTGGTGGGGGAGGGCCGGTGACCGTGGTCACCGGCCCTTTTCCCGTTTCGGGGCTAGGCTGGTGGGTCCCGTGAGGGTCCCGACGAGACGCGCCGTACCGGGGTGAAGGCAAAGACGACGCACCCCCGTTTCCGTTCGTGTCCCGGAGGTGCCTGTCATGGCCTGGGTTCTGCTCGTCGTCGCCGGTCTGCTGGAGGTCGGCTGGTCGGTGGGGATGAAGTACACCGATGGTTTCACCCGGCTGGTGCCGAGTCTGCTGACCGGTGCGGGGATCGTGACGAGCATGCTGTTGCTGTCGTACGCGGCCCGTACGCTGCCGATCGGTACGGCGTACGGGGTGTGGGTGGGGATCGGTGCGGCCGGGGCGGCGGTGCTGGGCATGCTGGTGCTGGGCGAGCCGGTGACGGCGGCGCGGATCTTCTTCATCTGTCTGCTGCTGGTGGCCGTGGTGGGGCTGAAGGCGACGTCCGGGCACTGAGGGCGGCGGAGCGCCCGGGGGCTGGGGCCTCTCGTTTGGATCATGTCGGCGTCGCGGGGCTTGGCACGCGCATCTGCCGCGTTGTCGTCAGTTGCCGACGCTCCGCGTTGGCGCCCTCCTCCGCCTTGCATCTGCACGCACCAAGCCCCGCTCGGGTCGGCCACGACGCACCGTCGGTCGCGGCCGACCTGATCCAAACGAAAGGCCCTAGGTCCACCGGCCGTTCTGGGTGAGGGCGCCGGTGAGGCCGCCCGGGCCGGGGGTGCGGTCCCCGTTGGTGTCGTCGTCGCCGGTGCCGTCCGTGGTGTCCGGGCCGTCGGTCGTTCCGTCGTCGTCCCCGGTGTCGCCGCCTGCGGTGGTGCCGTCGGTCCGTTCCCGGGACGGTTGCGGTTCTTCCTGGCCGGTGGGTTCGTCGTCGGTCCCGGTCCCGTCGGGTGCCTGGCTGCCGGTGCCGCCGCTGTCGTTCTCGGGGGCGCCGGTCGAGGAGGGGCCGGTGCTGGAGGCGCCGGGGGGCGGCTGGGTCTTCCAGGCGCCGGGCTGGAGGCGGAGGGTGAAGGGGGTGGTGGGTGTGCCCTCGAGGGCTTCGCGGGTGTACTGGCCCCAGATCTCGGCGGGGGCGCCGCCGCCGTTGACGCGGGGCAGGCCCATGGCGCCGTAGAGGGGTTTGTGGCCGGCGGTGACGGGGTCCTGGCCCATGACGGCGACGACGGTGGCGAGGTCGGGGGTGTAGCCGGCGAACCAGGCGGCGGTGTCCTCCTCGGCGGTGCCGGTCTTGCCGGCGGCGGGGCGTCCGGCGGTCTGGGCGGCGGTGGCGGTGCCGCTCTCGACGACGCCGCGCAGGACGGAGGTGGTGGTGTCGGCGGCCTGGCGGCTGACGGCCTGGCGGGTGTGGCGTTCGGGCAGGTCGACGGTGCGCCCGTTCCTGGTGATCTTCTCGATCAGGGTGGGGTCGCTGTGTTTGCCGTGGTTGGCGAGGGTGGCGTAGGCCTCGGCCATGTCGAGGACGCTGGCGGTGGCGACGCCGAGGGCGATGGAGGGGCCGGCGTCGTCGAGGCTGGGGGTGTTCTCGGACAGGCCGAGGTCGATGGCGGTGCGGCGGACCTTGTCGGGGCCGACGTCGGCGGCCATCTGGGCGTAGACGGCGTTGACGGACTTGTCGGTGGCTTCGCGGACGGTGATGTCGCCGTAGTCGCGGTGGTCCTCGTTCTCGGGGGCGTAGCGGTCGCCGGGCCAGCCCTGGACGGGGCGTTCGCTGGTGCCGTCGTAGACGGTGTTGGGGGTGATGGGGCGGCCGTCCTGGGTGCGGGAGCCGTTCTCGACGGCGGCGGTGAAGACGAAGGGTTTGAAGCTGGAGCCGACCTGGAAGTCCCGGCGGGTGGCGTTGGGGGTGTACTGCTTGACGTAGTCGATGCCGTTGTACAGGGCGACGATCTTGCCGGTCTTGACGTCGATGGAGGCGCCGCCGGCGCGGACGTAGGTGTCGACCTTGCGGTTCTCCTTGTCGAGCCGGTCCATGAGGTTGTCGTTGACGGCGTCGACGAAGGCGTCCTGCTTGTCCTTCTGCAGGGTGGTGGTGATGCGGTGGCCGCCGGTGTCGAGGGCGGCCTCGTCGACGACGTCGTTCTGGACCAGGTGGTTCTTGACGATGTTGACGATGTAGCCGCGCTGTCCGGACAGGCTGGTGGAGACGGTGGTGCGCTGGGGCACGGGGAAGGTCAGGCGGTCGCGTTCGGCGGCGTCGAGCCAGCCTTCGTCGACCATGCCGTCGAGGACGTAGTTCCAGCGGCGTTCGACGGTGTCGCGGTTCTCGGGGTGGGTGATGACGTCGTACTGGCTGGGGGCGTTGACGAGGGCGGCGAGGTAGGCGGCGCGGGCGGCGTCGAGTTCGGAGGCGTCGATGCCGTAGTAGGCGTGGGCGGCGGACTGGATGCCGTAGGCGCCGCGGCCGAAGAAGCTGGTGTTGAGGTAGCCCTCGAGGATCTGGTCCTTGCTCTGTTCGCGGTCGAGCTTGATGGAGATGAAGAACTCCTTCACCTTGCGGGTGACGGTCTGTTCCTGGCGCAGGTAGTAGTTCTTCACGTACTGCTGGGTGATGGTGGAGCCGGACTGTTTGCCCTTGCCGGTGGCGGTGTTCCAGGCGGCGCGGATCATGGCCTGGGGGTCGATGGCGGACTCGGTGTAGAAGTCGCGGTCCTCGGCGGCGAGGACGGCGTGCTGGGCGTCCTTCGAGATCTGGGAGAGGGTGACGTTCTCCCGGTTGACCTCGCCGTCGCGGGCGATGACGGAGCCGTCGGCGTAGAGGTAGACGTTGGCCTGCTGGGTGGCGAGGGCGTTGGCGGCGGGGATCCCCACGAGGTGGTAGCCGAGGAGGAAGCCGCCGACGACGAGTGCGGCGGTGGCGAGGAGGCCGACGAGCAGGGTGCGCCGGGTGGGGACCAGGCGGCGCCGGCCGGTGCGCGGGGGTCTGCCCGGTGTCCTGTCCTCGGGGGCGGCGGCCGCCCGGGGCTTGTTCGGTGCCCGGCCCTTTCGGGGCTGCTGCGGCTGCGGCTCGTCGCTCATGTCGTGCTCGGGCTCCTGTTTCGCCTGGTTCGTTCCACTGCGGCGTGGTGTGTGCCTCTTATTCAAGACTGTCCCATCCGGTGGCGCGTCCCCGCTGACGCCGCGCGTGGCGCGGGCGCGCGGCTTGTCACACACATGGCCTCAACGAAATCGCGTGGCGGGGGATGTGGTGGGCGCACTAGGCTCCTGCGCTTCGGTGCCGGAGGCGGGGGGAGGGGCGGGACGTGGGTGCGGCGCGGTTGTACCTGGCCGTGACGGTGGGGGGTTTCCGGCGGTACGCGTCGTACCGGGTGGCGACGGCGGCCGGGGTGTTCACCAACACGGTGTTCGGGCTGATCCTCGTGTACACGTACCTGGCGCTGTGGGAGGAGCGGCCGGGGCTGGGCGGGTACGACCAGGCGCAGGCGGTCACGTACGTGTGGCTGGGGCAGTGCCTCTTCGCGACGCTGGCGATCCAGGGCGGTGGCGCGGAGAAGGATCTGATGGAGCGCATCCGTACGGGTGAGATCGCCGTGGACCTGTACCGGCCGGTGGACCTGCAGCTGTGGTGGCTGGCGGGGGACGTGGGGCGGGCGGCGTTCCAGCTGCTGGGGCGGGGGGTGGTGCCGTTCGTGGTGGGGTCGCTGTTCTTCCGGGTGGCGCTGCCGGCGGAGGCGGCCGCGTGGGCGGCGTTCGCGGTGACGCTGCTGCTGGCGGCGGTGGTGAGTTTCGCGATCCGCTACCTGGCGGCGCTGGGGGTGTTCTGGCTGATGGACGGCAGGGGGGTGAGCCAGGTGCTGATGATCACGGGGGTGTTCTTCTCGGGCATGGTGCTGCCGTTGAACGCCTTCCCGGGCGGGCTCGGTGACGTCGTGCGGGTGCTGCCGTGGGCGGCGCAGCTGCAGGTGCCGGCGGACGTGCTGATGGGGGAGACGGACGTGTGGGGGGCGTTCGCGTTCCAGGCGGCGTGGGCGGTGGTGCTGCTGGCGGCGGGGCGGCTGGTGCAGTCGGCGGCGACGCGGCGGGTGGTGGTGCAGGGTGGGTGAGCGCGGTGTGTTCGTGGAGGGGGTGCGGGCCTACGGGCTGATCGCCGGGATGTGGGTGCGGTCGGGCATGACCTACCGGGCGTCCTTCGTCTTCATGGTGGTCGGGAACCTGCTGGTGACCGGGCTGGACTTCGCGGGGATCCTGCTGATGTTCGCGCAGGTGGACTCGCTGGGCGGCTGGTCGCTGCCGGAGATCGCCCTGCTGTACGGGCTGTCGGCGACGTCGTTCGGGATCGCCGATCTGCTGCTGGGTTCGATGGACGTGCTGGGCGGGCGGATGCGGGACGGTTCGTTCGACGTGCTGCTGGTGCGTCCGGTGCCGGTGCTGGCGCAGGTGGGCGCGGACCGTTTCGCGGTGCGCCGGCTGGGCCGGGTCACGCAGGGGGCGGTGGTGCTGGGCTGGGCGCTGGCCTCGGTGGACGTCGACTGGAGTGCGGTGAAGGTGCTGCTGGTGCCGGTGATGGTGGTGAGCGGCGCGGCGATCTTCTCGGCGGTGTTCGTGGCGGGTGCGGCGTTCCAGGTCTTCGCGCAGGACGCGGCGGAGGTGCAGAACGCGTTCACGTACGGCGGGAGCACGCTGCTGCAGTATCCGCCGAGCGTGTTCGGGAAGGAGCTGGTGCGCGGGGTGACGTTCCTGCTGCCGCTGGCCTTCGTCAACTGGGTGCCCGCCGCGTACGTGCTGGAGCGGCCGTACCCGGTGGGGCTGCCGGGGTGGGCGGCGTTCGTGTCGCCGCTGGTGGCGGTGGGCTGTTGTGTGCTGGCGGGGCTGGCGTGGCGGACGGGTCTCAGGTCGTACCGGAGTACGGGGAGTTAGCGGTGACGGACGCTTTCATCGAGGTCGAGGGCGTGGAGAAGGTCTTCGACGTGCGCAGGAAGACCGGTTTCATGCGGCGGGAGCGGCACCGGGTGCGGGCGGTCGACTCGATCTCCTTCACGGTGGCGCGGGGCGAGATGGTCGGCTACATCGGTCCGAACGGCGCCGGGAAGTCGACGACGGTCAAGATGCTGACGGGGATCCTCACGCCGAGCGGCGGCCGGGTGCGGGTCGCCGGGATCGACCCGTCCCGTGAGCGGACGCGGCTGGCGCACCGGATCGGGGTGGTGTTCGGGCAGCGCACGACGCTGTGGTGGGACCTGCCGCTGATCGACTCGTACAGGCTGATGCACCGGATGTACCGGATCCCGGACGCCCGCTACCGGGAGAACCTGGGCCGGCTGACCGAACTCCTCGACCTGGGCGAGCTGCTGGACGTGCCGGTGCGGCAGCTCTCGCTCGGCCAGCGGATGCGCGGGGACGTCGCGGCGGCGCTGCTGCACGACCCGGAGGTGCTGTACCTGGACGAGCCGACGATCGGCCTGGACGTCGTCTCCAAGGCCAGGGTGCGGGACTTCCTGCGGCAGTTGAACGCCGAGCGGGCCACGACGGTGCTGCTGACCACGCACGACCTGCAGGACATCGAGCAGTTGTGCTCCCGGGTGATGGTCATCGACCGCGGCCGGATGGTGTACGACGGTCCGCTCGCCGGGCTGCACGGGGCGGGGGAGAGCGAGCGGACGCTGGTGGTGGACCTGGAGCGGGAGCTGCCGCCGATCGAGGCGCCCGCGCCGGCGCGGGTGGTGCGGGTGGAGGGGCCGCGGCAGTGGCTGGCGTTCCCGGCGTCGGCGTCGGCGGCCGAGCTGGTGGCGCGGGTCGCGGCCCGGTACCCGCTGGTGGACCTGTCGGTGCGGGAGCCGGACATCGAGGCGGTGATCGCCCGGATGCTGCGTTCCCCCGGGGACGCCTCCGAGCCCCCGCCGGAGCGGGCCGGGCGGGTCCTCCCGTAGCCGGGGCGGGTCCTCTCGTAGCCGGTGCGGGTCCTCTCGTAGCCGTGCGGCGCGGACAACTCGTAGGCTGCTGACCATGACCGAAGACGCACCCCTCCCCGACCTCCGCGCCTCCGACGCCGACCGTGAACGGGTCGCCGAGATCCTGCGGGACGCCCTCGCGGAGGGCCGCCTCGACATGGGGGAGTTCGAGGAGCGGCTGGACGCGACGTACAAGGCGCGCACCTACGGGGAACTGACGCCGATCACCCGCGACCTGCCGGACCCGGGGGCGGCCGCACCGGCCGTGTCCCTGGCCAAGGAGCCGGCGCGGGAGGGCGGTTGGGGGAGCAGGATCGTCGGTGGCGACGACGCGGGGACGTCGTCGTGGGCCGTGGCGGTCATGTCGGGCTTCCAGCGCAGGGGCCGCTGGACGGCGCCGCGCCGCTTCAACTGCTTCGCCTTCTGGGGCGGCGGCGAGATCGATCTGCGGGAGGCGTACTTCGCGGACCGCGAGGTCGTCATCAACGCGGTCGCGATCATGGGCGGGGTGGAGGTGATCGTCCCGCCCGGCGTCGAGGTCGTCGTGCGCGGCATCGGCGTCATGGGCGGCTTCGACCACCGCGAGGAGGGCGTGCCGGGCGAACCGGGCGCCCCGCGCGTGATCGTCACGGGCTTCGCCTTCTGGGGCGGCGTCGGTGTCGACCGCAAGCTCCCCCGGGCGGAGAAGCAGCGCCTGCGCGAGGAACGCCGCAGGGAGAAGCTGGAGCGCAGGGAACAGCGCCGCCGCGAACCGGAGGGCTCCGACGACCGCTGAGCCGTCCCAGCCCCTCCGGCTGAACTCAGCCCCTCCGGCGTCCGAGGAGCGGGGGTCCGGGGGCAGCGCCCCCGGGGACGGGACGGGGCGGCGGGGGCGAAAACACCCCCCGGCCCCCTACAGCCGCGCCGGAGCCCCGCCCTTCAGATCGTCCGGGTCGAACTCCTCCGCCATCCGGGTGTACCCCCGGTCACTCGGGTGCAGATGGTCCCCGGAGTCGTACTCCGCCCGGAACCGCCGCGGATCGTACGGATCCCGCAGCGCCTCGTCGAAGTCGACGACCGCGTCGAACACCCGCCCCGCCCGGATCTCCGCGTTGATCCGCTGCCGCACGGCCTCGCGCGCGTCGGTGTACCCGCGGTGCCCCCCAAACGGCATCAGCGTCGCCCCCACGACCTTCAGCCCCCGCGCGTGGGCCCGCTCGACCAGCGTGTTCAGGCCGCCCAGGATCCGGTCCGGGTCGGCCGTCCCCGGCTGCCGCAGGATGTCGTTGATCCCGAGCGCGACGACCACGACCTCGACGTCGGCCCGTCCCAGCACGTCCCGCTCGAACCGGTTCAGCCCGCTGGGGTTCTCGGCGGGCCGCCCCAGTCCGTCGGCGAGGATCCGGTTCCCGCTGATCCCCTCGTTGACGACGCTGTACCGCGGCACGTCCCGCCCGGCCCCGACGGCCGACCGCAGCCGGTCGGACAGGACGTCCGGCCACCGGTTGTTCGCCCCGGTCGTCGAGGTGACGCCGTCGGTCAGCGAGTCCCCGAGGGCCACGACCGTGCCGTCCGCCTCGTCGCTCAGCACGTCCAGCGCGGTCACGTACCGCCAGGCCTTGCTCCGCCCGGTGTACGCCGTCCCCGTCGCGTCCCGGGTGTGCTCGCCGTCGGCGACGTACGAGATCTGGCGCGCGTGCGGGTGCCGGGTGACCGGCCCGGACGGGGTGGGGGAGTACGTCGTGACCAGCACGTCCCCGTCGCGCGGGACGGCGATGCGCACCGCGTCGCTCGTCACCTGCTCGCCCGCCGGGACGACCACCGCCGGGTTCCCGGCGAAGGTCAGCGGCCGCACGGTCCCCGCGAGCGCCGCCGCGGTGTCCGGGTCGGCCGACACGGCGACGGAGGCGTGCGTGACGGTCAGCGGGGACTGGCCGTAGAGGTTGGACAGCGTGACGCGGGCACTCGTACCGCCGGCGCTGGTGTGGACGACGTTGCGCACCGAGCGGCCCGCGAGCCCCGTCATCTCGGTGCCGGGCTCGCCCCCGACCGGGGAGGCGGCCCAGGAGGTGACCCAGGTGGCGGCGGAGGCGGGCGCGGCCGGGTTGTCGTGCACGCCGCGGCCACCGGCCGAAGGGCCGTGCTCCCGCGTGCCGCCGTCGGCTCCGACACCGACGTACAGGGCGGCGCAGACCGCCAGGACCGCGGCGACGACCGCGGCGAGCAGGGTGCGCTGCTTGGCCGGGGGCGTCTTCGCGCCCGCGTCACGACCCCGGGTCATGCTGTTCTGTTCTCCTCGGGAGGCGGGAGCCCGATGCTCCGATCCGACGAACCCATGATGATCCATGGGAGGGGTAGGCCGGTAAGCGGGACCCTTGGGCGACCCCCGGGACGAACCCCCACCGGACAGACGCCGGGAACTCCTTCCACGTTCCAGGAGTCGGTCGGGAAGGGACAATGTGTGAGGGATCACCGGACGGGCGGGAGCGGATGGAACGGACCGAAACGGAAGAAACGGTGGAAACCGGCGGCCGGGAGGCCGAAGGGCGGCCCGCCCGCGCCGGCGCCTTCACCAACCGCGCCATGAACACGTTCAGCCCCGCGGACGAGGAGAAGCGGCGCGGAGTGCGCCGGATGAAGCTCACCGCCACCGGACTGCTGCTGTTCGTCGCCGTCGTCTACGTCCTCACCACCTGGGCCTCCCACCGGGGTGCGGGCCCCTGGGCGGACTACGTCGCCGCGGCGGCCGAGGCCGGCATGGTCGGCGCGCTCGCCGACTGGTTCGCCGTCACCGCCCTCTTCCGCCACCCCCTGGGCCTGCGCATCCCGCACACCGCGATCATCCCCACCAAGAAGGACCAGCTCGGCGTCTCCCTCGGCGAGTTCGTCGGGGAGAACTTCCTCTCCGAGGCCGTCGTGCGGCAGCGGCTGCGCGCCGTCGGCATCGGCAGCCGGCTCGGCGCCTGGCTCGCCGTCCCCGAGCACGCCGACCGGGTGACCGCCGAGCTGTCGGCGGCCCTGCGCGGGGCGCTGACCGTGCTGCGCGACTCCGACGTCCAGGCGGTGGTCGGCGAGGCCATCACCCGCCGTGCCGAGGCCCAGGAGATCGCGCCCGGCATGGGCAAGATGCTGGAGCGGATCGTCGCCGACGGCGGCCACAAACGCGCCGTGGACGTCATCGTCACCCGCGGGCACGACTGGCTGGTGCTGCACAGCGACACCGTGATGGACGCCGTCCACGGCGGCGCGCCCGGCTGGACCCCCAAGTTCGTGGACCGCAAGGTCGGCGAGCGCGTCTACAAGGAGCTGCTGCGCTTCGTCACCGAGATGCGCGACATGCCCACCCACCCCGCGCGCGGCGCCCTCGACCGCTTCCTCACCGACTTCGCCTCCGACCTGCAGTCCGACAGCGACACCCGCGCCCGCGTCGAACGCCTCAAGAACGAGATCATCGGCCGCAGCGAGGTGCAGGACCTGATCGCCTCCGTGTGGACGGCCGTACGCTCCATGATCGTCTCGGCGGCGGAGGACGAGCGCAGCGAACTGCGGCTGCGGGTGCGCGCCTCGCTGCTCTCCCTGGGCGCCCGCATGTCGCTCGACCCCAAGGTGCAGGGCAAGGTCGACGGCTGGCTGGAGAGCGCCGCGGTGTACGTGGTCACCACCTACCGCAAGGAGATCACCTCCCTGATCACGGACACGGTGGCGAGCTGGGACGCCGAGCACACCACGAAGAAGATCGAGGCCAACATCGGCCGCGACCTCCAGTTCATCCGCATCAACGGCACGGTGGTCGGCTCCCTGGCGGGCCTGCTGATCCACACCCTGTCCCAGGCCCTGGGGGCGTAGCGCGGTCCGGCATGCCGCACCGCGCCACGCAGCCGGCCGAGGGCCACGGGGCGCGCCGCCGCGGGCGCGCAGTGGCGGGTCGCGCGGTTCCCCGCGCCCCCGGGGAACGGCCCCACCGCGGGTCCCCCCGTCCCCTCGCCTTCCCGCCCGCCACGCCCTCCAGGGGCGCGGGGAACCGCGCGACCGACCCCCCACGCACCCGCAGGGACGCCGCACCGCACCCCGAGAAGCCCCACAGGCCCCGCCCGCCCTTTCACGCCGGGGCGTGAGAACCCCCACCCGGGGGCATACGGAGGTTCGCTTCGCCAGGGAGGGAGCCCATGACCACCGCGCAGTCCGAGCCCGGACGCACCATCACCACCAGCATCCCCGCCCGCCTGGACCGCCTCCCGTGGTCCCGCTGGCACTGGACCGTCGTCCTCGGTCTCGGCACCGTGTGGATCCTCGACGGCCTGGAGGTCACGGTCGTCGGCAACATCGCCAGCCGCCTCTCCGAGCCGGGCAGCGGACTGCCCATCAGCTCCGGCGAGGTCACCGGCATCGCCGCCGCCCTCTACGTGGCCGGCGCCTGCGCGGGCGCCCTCTTCTGGGGCCGCCTGACCGACGTCTGGGGCCGCAAGAAGCTCTTCATGGTCACCCTCGCGGTCTACCTCGGCGCCACCGCCCTCACCGCGATCGCCTTCGACACCTGGTGGTTCTTCCTCTTCCGCTTCCTCACCGGCTTCGGCATCGGCGGCGAGTACGCGGCCATCAACTCCGCGGTCGACGAACTGATCCCGGCGAAGTACCGCGGCCGCGTCGACCTGATGATCAACGGCAGTTTCTGGCTGGGCGCGGTCGGCGGCTCCCTGCTGTCGATCCTGGCCCTGAACACCGACCTCTTCCCGGCGAACGTCGGCTGGCGCCTCACCTTCGCCCTCGGCGCCGTCCTCTCCCTGGTCATCCTCCTGGTACGCCGGCACGTCCCCGAGAGCCCGCGCTGGCTGCTGATCCACGGCCGCGACGAGGAGGCGGAACGCATCGTCGGCGACATCGAGCGGCAGGTCGAGGCCGAGCGGAACGAGCCGCTGCCCCGCGCCGAGGGCGAGCTGACCATCCACCAGCGCGGGAACGTCACGTTCACCGAGATCGCCCGCACCGTCTTCGCCAAGTACCGCAGGCGCTCCGTCCTCGGCTTCTCCCTCTTCATCGGCCAGGCGTTCCTCTACAACGCCATCACCTTCGGCTTCGGCGCGATCCTGACCACCTTCTTCGACGTGCCGTCCGGCAGCACCGGCTACTACTTCGCGGTGATCGCGGTCGGCAACTTCATGGGCCCGCTGCTGCTCGGCAAGCTCTTCGACACGGTGGGCCGCCGGATCATGATCTCCGGCACCTACCTGCTCTCGGGCGTCCTGCTGTTCGGCACCGCCTGGCTCTTCGACCGGGGCTCGCTCGGCGCGACGACCCTCACCGCCTGCTGGTGCGCGGTCCTCTTCTTCGCCTCGGCCGGCGCGAGCAGCGCGTACCTGACGGTCTCCGAGGTCTTCCCGATGGAGACCCGCGCGATGTCCATCGCCTTCTTCTACGCCCTCGGCACCGCCGCCGGCGGCATCAGCGGGCCGCTGCTGTTCGCGAAGCTCACGGAGACGGGCGTGGTCGGCGACACGGTCCTCGCCTTCCAGATCGGCGCCGGCCTGATGTGCGCGGCGGGCCTGGTCGCGGCCTTCCTCGCGGTGAACGCGGAACGCCGCTCCCTGGAGGACATCGCCGAACCGCTCGCCGCCGCGCCGAAGGCGAAGGACAAGGCCCGTACGGACGCGGGCGGCTCGGAACCGGCGACGGCGTGACGGAGCCGGACTCCACGCACCCGCGCGAACCCGCCCGCCCCACAGGACGCCGACGCGGTGCACGGGCGGGCGGTGCGCCGCTTCCGCGCCCGTGACCCGAACGGCCGAGCGGTGAACGTGCCGACGCACCGCTCCCGACGGGGACGGGCCGGTGGCCGGACCGGCGTCTCAGCCCCGCCGGTCCGCCACCGCCCACGAGGCGAGCGCCACGGCCCCCGCCACGCCGAACACGGCGGGCCAGGCGCCCACCTTCTTCGCCAGCGGGTGCGACCCGGCGAACGCGGCGACGTACGCCACCGACAGCGCCCCCGCCGCCCCGCTCCCGGCCCGCTCCCGCCACTGCTGCGCGGCGGCGGCCCCGGCGGCGGCGAGCACGACACCGCCCAGCTGACGCTTCCGGGTCCAGCGGGCCACGCCGTACCCCCCGACGAGTCCGCCCGCGGCCACCACCGAACTGGGAACCTTCGCCATGCCTGCTGCCTCCTGCCGCTGCGCCGGCCCGTCGGGCCGGGTCGTCCGGACTCCGAGGCTAGCGCTCCGGAAGACGACCCCCGCGCCCGGACCCGCGCGAGGCCGTGGCGGGGTCCGCGCCCGCGTCCACGCCCGTGACCAGGACCGCGTCCGGTCGTGCGACACAACCTGAGTCCCGGCTTGTCAACTTTCCTCCTCCGAGCTATATAAGAAGGCAAGACCGTAAGGGCATCGCAGATGACACCCACGGAAGGAGATGACCCGTGATGCTCATGCGCACCGACCCGTTCCGCGAATTCGACCGCCTCGCGCAGCAGGTCTTCGGCACCACCTCCAACGGCCGTCCCGCGGCGATGCCGATGGACGCCTACCGGGCGGGGGACGACTTCATCGTCCACTTCGACCTCCCCGGCATCGACCCCGAGACGATCGAGCTCGACGTCGAGCGCAACGTCCTCAACGTGCGCGCCGAGCGCCGCTCCCCGGCGCCCGAGGGCGCGGAGACCGTGGTCGCCGAGCGCCCCACCGGCACCTTCACCCGCCAGCTGTTCCTCGGCGACACCCTGGACACCGAGCGCATCGACGCCTCGTACGAGTCCGGTGTCCTGACCCTGCGCATCCCGGTCGCCGAACAGGCCAAGCCGCGCCGCATCCAGATCACCGGCGGCGACAGCCGCAAGCAGATCGGCGGCTGACCCCCGCACCCCGCGCGTCCCGCGGACCCGGACGGTCCGCGGGACGCGCCCCCACGCACATCCGGCCCGGCGGGCGGCACATGCCCGGGAAGAACCGGGGCACTGGAGAACCGGAGACCGGGGCACTGGAGAACCGGAGAAGGAGAGAAGCACCGGATGACCACGCTGACACCGCAGAAGCCCGCGACCTCGAAGCCGGCCGGGGGCATCCCGGCCCCGGCCGCCGCGCCCCGGGACGACAGCTGGCACCAACTGATCGACGCCGTCAGGGAGTCGGGCCAGTACCCGACGCGGTCGGAGGCGGAGAGCGTCACCCGGATCGTCCTCTCCGCCCTCGGCGGTCACGTCGTCGGCGACGAACGCGTCGACCTGGCCCGCGCCCTGCCCGAGGAGGCGGCGAGAGTGGTCGCCTCGCAGATCCCGGTGACCCGCGGCCTGACCGCCGCGGAGTTCGTGGACTCGGTGGCCGCCCGCATCGAGGGCGCGACCCCGGCGACCGCCCGCTGGGACGTCAGCTCGGTCCTGAGCGTCCTGCCCGGCCTGGTCGGCGACGCCCTGGTGACCCGCCTCCTGGCCCAGCTGCCGCCGGGCTACGCCCTGCTCTTCGGCCGGGCGGAGCTGTCCCCGGCGTGACGGCCGGGCGGCGTCCGCCCCCTCCCGCCCGCGCCCCGGCCCCGGACCCGCGTCCGGGGCCGGGGCGTGTCCGGAACCCCGTCACCGCCCGCCAAATGGTTCGACGCCGTCCCTCCCCGTGCGCCATCCTGCGAGCCGGAAACCGCACCCCGTCCCGGAGGACCGTTGAACCCCGTCATCCGCCACGTCACCTTCGACTGCACCGGCGACCCCTACGACCTCGCCACCTTCTGGAGCGCGATGCTGGGCAACCCGCTCGCCGACGACGACAAGCCCGGCGACCCGGAGGCCCTGATCGCGGACCCGTCCGGCGGGCCCGGCCTGCTCTTCGTGCGCGTGCCGGAGGGCAAGACCGTCAAGAACCGCCTCCACTTCGACCTCAGGCCGACCGGCCGCACCCGCGCGCAGGAGGTGGCCCGCGCCATCGGGCTCGGCGCCCGCCAACTGGCCGACCACACCCGCCCCGACGGCGGGGGCTGGGTCACCCTGCTCGACCCCGAGGGCAACGAGTTCTGCATCGAGCGCGGCGACCTGGACTGACCCGGCCGCACGACGACCGAAGTGTACGATCGTACGCTCAAGGGGTACGATCGCGGGCATGTCGACGGACGACCACTTCGCGGACGACCCGCGCACCCACCTCGAGCGCATGCTCGCGGGGGACCTGTACATCGCCGACGATCCGGAGATCGCCCGCCGCCAGCAGCACGCGATGCGACTCGCGGCCCGCTACCAGGCCCTCTACCCCGAGAACCCCGCCGAGGCGAGGCCGATCCTGACCGAGCTCCTCGCCTCGGTGGGCGAAGGCGCCGAGGTGCGCCCGCCGCTGTACGTCGACTACGGCAGCAACATCAGCATCGGCGCCCGCACCTTCGTCAACTACCACCTGACCGCCCTGGACGTCGCCCGGATCACCATCGGCGAGGACTGCCAGATCGGCCCGAACGTCCAGCTCCTCACCCCCACCCACCCCGTGGAGCCACGGCTCCGCCGCGACAAGCTCGAGGCCGCGCTGCCCATCACCATCGGCGACAACGTCTGGCTCGGCGGCGGCGTGATCGTCTGTCCCGGCGTCACCATCGGCGACAACTCCGTCATCGGCGCCGGCGCGGTGGTCACCAAGGACGTCCCCGCGAACGTCGTGGCCGTCGGCAACCCGGCCCGCCCGGTCCGCACGATCTGACCCCGCCCGCATGGCCACCGGACACACCGACCCCCACCGCCGCGCACGCATCCTCGCGGCGACGCTCGACCTGATCGCCGAGGAGGGCGTCGCCGGCGTCTCCCACCGCAAGATCGCCGCACGGGCCCGGGTCCCCCTGGGCTCGATGACGTACCACTTCACCGGCATCGACGACCTGCTGCTCCAGGCCTTCACCGGCTACGCCGACCACGTGGTGGGCGTCTTCGAGCAGCACCTCGGCGGCGCCGTCACCGCCGACGAGGCCCGCGAGGCGGTCACCGACCTGATCCACACCCTCTCCGAGGGCACCCGCCGCGACCTGATCCTCACCCAGGAGCTCTACACCCTGGCCGCCCGCCACGAGCCCTACCGCGCCCTGTGCGCCCGCTGGATGCGCCGCAGCCGCACCCTCCTGGAGCAGCACTTCCCTCCGCCCACGGCCCGCCGACTGGACGCGCTCATCGAGGGCCTGACCCTCCACCGCGCCCTGGACGACACCCCCTCCGACCGCGCCCTGACCCGCGAGGCGGTCGCCCGCATCACCGCCGCACCCTGATCCGCGGTGCGGGCCGGCTTCAGTTCAGCATGTTCCAGATGACCGCCGAACGGGCCTCGGAGATCAGGTCGTCGAGGACCGAGCCGCCGTCGCCACCGCCCGAGGGATCCGGTGTCCGCTGTTCCGGCGTCTCCGGCGTGAGGTACCACAAGGGAGCGCCGCCGGGGAGGGCGGCGACGGCCGGGAAGCGCAGGTCACCGGCGAACCACAGCACCCCCCGGCCGTCGGCCATCCCGAGCCGGACGTCGGTGGGGACGGCTCCCCGGAAGGACGCCGCGACGCTCCTGTCCGGGGCCAGCAGCACGACGCGGCGCTCGGACGACTTCCCCGGGACCTCCTCCAGCCGGCACGGCCACACCTGCCAGCGGTTGCCCTCCAGGATGCGCACCACCCGTTTCGGGCCCAGCCTCGTCATCCCCGCCCAGGCGGCCACGAGGACGACGGCGGCCGGAACGGCGAGGAAGGGAAGGAGCTCCGTCCCGAACACCGCGCCGAGGACCAGGACCTGGAGGAGCACGAACGAGGCCGCCCAGAGGACCCCGCGGCGTGCGGCTCTCCTGACCTGCTCCAGCTGCGCCCGCACCCCGGGCGCGTCCACCGCGGGGTGCGGTGACACCTGGTACCCGTACTCCTCGGCAAGCATCCGTCCCCCGGTACGTCGACCGTGCCCCACGCGTCGGCCGCATGCTAGGGCAGCCGTCGGCGCACCCGCCAGACGGATCCGTGCCGGACCGGCGGCCACCCGCACGGCGTGTGCCACGCCCCGGCCCCGATCCGGACCGAGGGGCCGCCCACCCGCCGGCACGGCGAGCGGCCCCTCGGACCCTTCCGACGCGTCGAGCCGGCCGCCGCGGCCCCCCGCGGTCGCCCGCCCGGGGCGGTGACGCGGGACTCCTCCACCCGGCGCCCCGGACATCCGGCGCCCCGGACACCCGGCGCCCCGGCCGCGTCGGCCCTGGTCCGGGCGGTCCGGAACCTCCGCCCGCAGGTGCCGTTCCCGGCCCGCAGCCGGAAGGAACAGCTCGACGGATTTCGGCCAAGGTGCCTCCCGCCGCCCATGACGGAACCACTCGTTCCGCCCGTTCGGCGCGGCGCTCGAGACCGTGAAGCCCGATTTGTTCCGCTGAAGCGGCGGGGCTGATTCCGGCCCGCATGCACAAGTCGTTCGGGGGGACGCCGCGCCGATGTGTGCGCTTCTTGTGACAACTTGTGTGCCGCCGGTGATCACTGGGGTCACTGGTTCTGACTTCCTGTGGGGGGAAGCTGATGCACTCGCGTGCCGTGGGTACGCCGTTCCGGCGTGCCCGGAGAACCTCGCGTCAGGGGCTCGTAGCGGCCCTGGCGGCGCTGGCCCTGATCGCTCCGGCCACACCGGTGTTCGCCGCGCCGGCACCCGGGCCGGCGGATCCGGGGCCGACGTCGGCGTGGGGCAGGAAGACCGACTTCGACGTGCCGCCGGTGAAGGTGGGCGAGACCAAGCCGGTCCCCGGTGAGGCCGAGGCCGAGCCGACGAAGGAGCAGGCCGCGTGGCGGGCGGAACAGAAGGAGCGCGCCCGCACCGGTGAGACCCCGAAGCCGGCGGCCTCGTCCCGGTCGGCGGCGGCCGACGCCGCGACGACGGTCTACGTCCCCGAGGACCAGGGCGCGGTGCCCTGGCACCAGATCTCGGACTTCCGGATCACCGACTCCCTGGTGGCGAGGATCAACCTCTCCACCGGCAACCTGATGCTCGCCGCCACCGACTTCGAGATCGCCGGCGTGGGCCAGAAACTCCGCCTGGCGCGGACGTACAACTCCTTCGACGCCCCCTGGGGCAAGGTGTCCCAGCGCTGGTGGCAGGAGTACGAGCGCTACCTCCGGTTCTTCTCCGGCGAGGTCATCCTCTACGACTCCACCGGCGCCACCGTCAGCTTCACGGAGAACGCCGACGGCACCTTCACCACGCCCAAGGGCTACTCCAAGGACCTGAGGAAGAACGCGGACGGCACCTACACGCTGACCGACCGCAAGTCGGGCTCCAAGGACACCTACGACGAGTACGGCACCCTGACCGAGGTCACCGACAAGAACCACGGCGTCATCAGGGTCGACCAGCACGACGAGGGCTCGGAGCACAAGGGCTTCAAGATCACCGAGACCCGCTCCGGCCGCTGGATCGACCTGGTCAAGACCTACGGCGACCAGTGGCAGGCCAAGGACCACACCGGCCGCACCGCCGTCTTCGACCTCAACGCGGCCGGCGATCTGGCGAAGACCACCGACACCGAGGGCAAGTCCACCGTCTTCGGTTACGACTCCTCCCGCCGCCTGACGAAGATCACCACCCCGGAAGGCCGGGTCACGGTCTTCACCTACGACGACGACAACCGCGTGCGCTCCATGCTGCGCGCCACCGAGTTCGACGCGGCGGCGGGGCACACCGGGCCGACGTACACCTACGCCTACTCGAACGCCGACCCGTCGGCGGCCGGCACGACGACGGTCACCGACCCGGAGCAGCACGCGACGAAGTACGAGCACAACGCCGACGGCGGCGTCACCAAGGTCACCGACGCGCTGAACCACACGCGCAAGCGGACGTTCGACGCCAACCACAACATCGACACCGCCGAGGACGCCATGGGCGTGGGCGGAGGCGCGGGCAACGTCACCGCCTACGGCTGGGACTCCCGCAACAACCCCACCTCCGCCCGGCTGCCCACCGGCGCGACCGCGACGCTGACCGGGTACCAGACCATCGCCGGCGCGGACCTGCCCGGGACCTTCACCAGCGCCGACGGGGAGAAGACCGACTACACCTACGACACCGCGGGCAACACCAAGTCCGTCGCGGTGACGGGTACCGGCGGCGGCAAGCGGACCTTCGACTACAACCCGGCCACCCCGACCTGTGACGGTTTCGAGGGCCAGGTCTGCAAGGTCACCACGACCATGTCGGCCACCAGGTCGGTGTCCACGTCGTTCGACTACGACGCCAAGGGCAACCTGTCCAAGGTCGACCCGCCCGCCCCGCTGGGCGACACCACCTACACCTACGACGCGCTCGGCCGCCCGGAGACGGTCACCGACGGCCGCGGCGTCAAGACCGTCTACACGTACGACAACCGTGACCGCATCGTCGAGGTGTCCTCCACCAACGACACGGTGCGCTACCACTACGACGGCGACGGCAACCTGCGTCAGCGCGACGACGGCACCGGGGTCACGAAGTACGCGTTCGACCCGCTGTCCAGGGAGACGGTCCGCACGCTGCAGAACGGCTCGCAGACCAGGATCACCTACACCCCGGCCGGCAACATCGACACCTACCAGGACCCGTCCGGCGTGACGGACTACACCTGGAACGAGGTCAACAAGCTCACCGCGCTGAAGGACCCCACCGGCAGGACCACCACGTACGAGTACAACGCCAACGACTTCCGCACCACGACCACCTACCCCGGCGGCACCGTCCAGGAGGTCACCCCGGACGGGTCCAGCCGCCCGGAGAGGATCAAGGCGACCTCGCCCCGGGGCACCCTGGTCGACCTCACCTACTCGTACGCCGCCGCGGGCACGGACGGCGCCAGGATCCGCACCCGCACCGACGCGGTCACCGGCCTGAGGACCACCTACACCTACGACGGCGCCGGCCGCTTCTCCTACGCCAAGGAGGAGAAGGGCACCACGCTGAACTCCTCCTGGCAGTACTGCTACGACCAGGCCGGCAACCTCACCTCCCAGGGCGTGGAACAGGGATGCCCGCGCGGCACCACCTACACCGTCAACGACGCCCAGCAGATCACCGCCAAGAACGGCAGCAGCACCAACTGGTCCTACGACCCGATCGGCAACGAGACCGCCGGGGCCTCCACCCCCGAGGGCACCCGCACCGGTGAAGTCTGGTCCGACTACAGCCAGATGACGTCGATCACGGTCGGCGGCAGGACCTACGCCGGCCAGTACGGCTCGACCGACCAGAGCGAGCGCATCAAGCTGGGCGACACCTTCTTCCACAACGGCCCGCTCGGCCTGTCCGCCAAGACCACCGCCGGCGTGGACATGGGATTCAACCGGGAACCCGGGGGCACGTTGAACTCCATGACGACCGGGGGCAAGTCGTACTACTACCTCACCGACGCGATCGGCTCCGTCGTCGCGCTCGCCGACGAGACCGGCACCAAGGTCAACACCTACGCCTACAGCCCCCGCGGCGTCGAGCGGAGCACCACCACCGAGAAGGTCCCCCAGCCGTACCGGTTCGCCGGCGGCTACCAGGACCCGACCGGCCTGTACCACTTCTCCGCCCGCTACTACGACCCGAACATCGGCCGCTTCACCAGCCCCGACCCCTCCGGCCAGGAGAAGAACCCCTACCTCTACGCCGAGGGCGACCCCGTCAACCGCATCGACCCCCAGGGCCTGCTCTCGTTCGACATCGGCGGCGAGGCCTGCTTCTGGGTCTGCGGCGGCGCCGGTGTGAGCATCAACGAGGACGGCAGCCTCCACCCCTACGTCAGTGCCGGGGTCGGCACCCCCGGCGGCAGCGTCGACGCGAGTCTCGCGTCGGGATCGGCCGACCAGGGATGGACCGGCGAGGTGGCCTGCGGCTTCGGTCCGTTCGACGTGTCGGTGGCCACCGACGGCAGTGAGGGCGTGGGCACGGGCGGCAGCACCGGCAAGTGCTCGGGTACCGCCAAGTACACCTTCTGACCCCTTGGGAGGCCACGCATGCTCGATCTGATCCACCTCGCCAACGACCGGCCCGACGGACCGTCGTGGTCTCCTTACCTGGCCATCGGCATGTTCGTCGCAGCCATGGTCTTCGTCGGCGTCATGTACGCCAAGCGGCGTCGCTGACCGGCCGAACACACGGGTGGGGGCCTCCCCTTCGGGGAGGCCCCCACCACCGACAGTCAGGAGATGCCGACATGACCATCGTCGTGGGTGTTCTCATCGCCTCGTTCGGGCTGGCCCTGGCCCTCGTGGGCCCGCGCGTGGCGAACACGCTCGGCGGACGGGCCGGCGGCCGGTTCGAGACGTCGAACGCGCTCGCCTTCCGTCTGATCGGGACGGCCCTGGTGGTCCTGGGACTGCTCTACGCCACGAGGGGCGGATGAGAGCGGGACGGGCGGACACCCCGGCCGTCCGCACGGGGCGACGACCGCGTCCCGGGCGGAGGCGGGCCGGGCGGAGGACGGCTCAGGAGGGGGAGGGCCCGATCTCCCCCGCGAAGACGATGACCTGGTCGATGAGGCTCCGCCGCAGGTGGACGACGTCCGTTCCGGCCAGGCGGGGGCCCCCGTCCGGAGTGGTGAAGACCCACTGGTACCGGGCCCACTCGTCCGGCATGTCCACCGCCGAGCAGCGCACCATCGTGCCGGTCCCCGCCGGGTGGCGCCGGATGTCCAGCACGAACCGTTCGACCGCCTCGATCCCCTCGCTGCGCCCCAACGGCCCCCAGAAGACGACGTCCGAGGTCAAGGCCTGGGAGAGCAGCCCCGTCACATAGCTGTCGTCCGAGGCGTTGAACGCGGAGATGAACGTGTCGATCGCGGACTGCGCGGTCTCTTCATGCATGCGCCAGTCATACCAGCCCGTCCGCGGCGAAGTCCGCCCCACGGCCCGCCTTCCGGACACGTCGGACCATCCCGGTCACGGCACGGGCCCCGCCCTCCTGAGCCGAGTTCAAGGACGCGTGGCGACGCGGATCAGGTCGGCGACCGCACGAAGGCGGCTGCGGCCCCGCCCCTTCGCCGAGGACGAAGGCGGTTCACCGCGGCCGACGCACAGGATCCGGTGCCGGTGACGTCGTCCCGGGGCCCGGCCTCCTCAGCGGCGGAGGACCCGGCGCACCACCGTGAGGGCCCCCGTCCCGAGGGCGAGCGCGCACAGGGCCAGCCCCGTGAAGACCACCGGATTCACCCAGCCCGGCACCAACTCGGTGCCCCGGCCGTCCGGGGTGACGCACCGCACGCTGACCGGCGGCGTCTCCCGCGTCACGATGCGGTCGCCCGGCGCGCCGCGCCCCGCGCACAACTGGTCCGGATCCAGGACGTAGAAGCCCGACATCACGCCCCACGCGTGCGCGCCGAGCGCCGCCGCACCGGCCAGGACCGCCACCAGCACGCACGTCGTGACCCCGGGCCGGCGCCAGCCGCTCCCCGGCAGCCCGGCACGGGCCCGCCGGACGAGCTCCACGGCGGCGCCCAGGACCACGAACGGCGCCAGGAACGGCGCGAGGACCAGAAGGAGGTACAGAACGCTCTCCCTGCTCAACCGGACAGCACCCGGACAGGATCGGTTTCCCCGGTCAAGGTACGCGGACGCGGACACGGGCCCCCCGGGCGGACGGACTTCCGGCCCTGCGCCGACCGCCCGCCCGAATCCGCAACCCCGCCTGCCGACGGGTGCTGCCGCAACGCCCCGACGACGGGCCCCTGATGCGCGAGGCCGCCGGGCGCCCGTGGCCCCACGGCCCGGACCGGGACGACGCCGCGGCGGAGCCGACGAGACGGGCGGACGCCGGGGCGGCATGACGCGCGGCGGCTTCGCACCGGCCGAGGAAGGCCGAAAAGTAGTGCTTGACGATTCAACATACTTGTTGTGATCATGCGCGTGACCCCCTGAGATCGGAGCCCCTCATGCGTCTGAAGTCCCTGGCTCTCGCGGCGGTACCCGCGGCCTTCCTCGGTGTCATGGCCTCCGCGCCCAGTGCGTCGGCGTGGTCCCCCGGGAACTGTCAGACGGGCACGTTCTGCGTCTGGCCCGAGTTCTGGTACGGCGACACGGACATGCCGCCGTCGCTGGTGACCGAGGGCGAATGGTCGGGCAGTGCTCCCGGCCACATCTTCTACAACAGGACGTCCCGGGACGTCACGATGACGTACGTCGTCGTCGGACACGAGGAGCAGGGGCCCGGGACGGCGTGCGTCTCCAGCAACAACGGCAGCTACTTCACGATGCCCATGTACGTCACGGACATCGCCTGGCGCGAGGACGACGGCAGTCCTTGTTGGTGACCGCGCCGTGTCCGATGCTCATGAGAAGTGAGGGCACCCGGCTGCCGGCCGCAGCCGCGCCACTCGGATGGCGCGGTCCGGGCGGACGGACTCCCCCCAGCACGTGCACTGAGCTGCCGCCAACTTGAAGTCGCAGGTCAAAAGACTGGTGTGACCGGTCCCCGGGGTGCTCGCGGTGGCCGGGGGCGGCTGCCTGCGGTGTAGGTCGTTTGTCAGCGTGGCTGTGTTGGTCCCTGCGCAGAGTTTCTCGACGGGCTGAGGAGAACAGTTGTTGATCAACCAACTCGCGACTATCAGGGGAAATGGCAGCATGCATTCGGCTTGATGGACTTGAACTCCGCGGAGGCGAGGCGGGGCGGTCGGCCTCCGGCGGGCCCGGGTGCGATATTCAGTGGTGGACGAAGTCGATGAGCATCACGATGCGACCATGGACTCACGCAAGCACAACAACGAAGTAGCGGTGACTCGGTGGACACCTGCCACCATCTACCCCGACATGTGGGTCGATCCGGATGACGACCCGCGCGAGACCAAAGCCGAGACGGTCGACGAACGCGGCACGCTGCTGGAAAGCCTGCGCCACTTCCGGCTCACCATCGAGATGAAGTGTGTGGGCCTGGACGCCGAACAAATGGCCCGGCGCTCCGTACCGCCGTCCACGATGTCCCTGCTCGGGCTGGTGCGGCACATGGCCGAGGACGAAAGGCACTTCCGCCGGCTGGCCGGCGAGGACTCGCCCAGGATCTACCGCACCGTTGAAGACCGTGACGGGGACTGGAACGGGGCGATCGCCGACCCCGCGATCGTGGAGGACGCCTGGCGGCAGTGGCGGGCCGAGAGCGAGGTGACCGACCGTTTCATCGCCCGGTTCGCCGACCTCGGCACGCAGACCGGGGAGGCGACACTTCGCGAGATCCTGGTCATGCAGATCACCGAGTACGCGCGGCACTGCGGCCACGCCGACCTCCTGCGCGAGCGGATCGACGGCAGAGTAGGCCAATGATCAACGGCGCTGTGGAAGGTGTGGCGGGAACTGTCCGTCCGGTTCCTGCCTTCTGCGGTCGGACGGCCTCCTACGATCTGGTGCATGCTGGATCCCGAGCTGCTGGAACGGACCACCGCGCGGCGCGCGGAACTGGACGAACCCGAAGAACAGCCAGCCAGACAGCCGGCGGAAGCGCGGTCCGAGCGGGACGAACCCGCTGTTGCCGAACGTGTCCTTGAACGGATGACCGGGCAGCTCGCCGAGGAGCGCGCCTCCGCCGGGCCGACGCCCGGGCAGGTGGGCGGCCGGACGGTGATGCTCGCGCCCACAACCAGCACGAATACCCCGAGGACCGAGCACACCAGCCCTTTGACCTGGCCCTTCAAGTTGGCGGCAGCTCACTGGTCATGACCGAGCGGCCTACTGGACGCTCCAGCGGTGCGGATGAGCGGGTTGCTCGGGGCAGGCGAAGATGTTGAGTTCGCCCCAGCGGCCCACGGTGACCCCGGTCGGCGTAGCGGACCGGTGGGTGGGGAGGTCCCGTTCCTCCAGTGGTCTCCAGCTGCCGCTGCCGCCGTCCCATTCCGAGCTGTCGACGGTCAGCAGCAGGTGCATCGGTGCCGAGCAGGTCCGGCAGTTCACGGGGGACGGGTCGGTGGTGTGCCAGGAGGCGAAACCGCCGACGCGCCAGCCCGGTGGAATGGACAGGTCGTACTGGTAACCGACCACCGCCGTGGCGTCCTCGCCCGCCGACTCCGCGGCCTCCTCCAGCGCTTCTTCCCAGGCGTCGATCCGGTCGCACAGGTCCTCCGGGAGGAGGCCGGCGAACGGGTAGGTGACCACTTGCTCCGGGTGCAGCACACACGGTTCGGGCACGTACCCCTCGAAACCGACGACGTGAGGCCGCGGTGGTGAGGTCAGCACCTCGGTGACCTCCCACGACCGGCGCCAGCGCAGGTCCAGCAGCATCCCGTGGCGGGTCGGGCCGTGCGCGTCGAAGGGGCACCAGAACACCTGGAGCAGATCACAGCCCTCCGGCCCGGCCGGCAGGTCGGGGACGTCTCTCCGGTAGAGCTGCGCGAGGCCGATCAGGGGGAGGGGAGCGGTCGCGGCGACCTCTTGGACGTGGTGTTCCTGGCTCAGCTGCTCCAGCAGCTGCCGTTCCTCCTGCGTGAGACCGGAGTTCGGTTCACGGAGCCGTACGGAAGCCAGGATCTGCCGCTGCCGGCGGATGTCCGCCGGGCGACGGCCGCGTACGTGGTCGTGGGGCTCGGTGCATACCGGCCAGGGGTCGTTCGTCGGCCACAGCAGCGGACCGCCCACGGAGCTGTCCGCCACGTCCGGTCGGCCCGGACGCGGATGGAGCCGGGTGGTGGTGCCCCGGTAGGCCGACAGCTCCGGGAACAGCGCCTCGACATCGAGCGGGCGCGGCGGTGTGGTCCTCGACATGCAGGTGACCCTAGACAGCCGCAGGCCGCCGTGACCCGGCACCCCTGAGGGCAACCGCTGCACCTCCGTGCTGTCGGAAACCGAGGACCTTTCGATTCGCACGCGGGCGCCGACCGCCTCCCCAGACCGGTGTGCGACTGCTGCCCGTGCGTCCTCGTGGACGAAGCCAGGGGGCGGGAATCCCATCGAGGAACGACTCCGAGGAGGAGGCGGCCGGCCGTCATGGCCGTCCCGACGAGCCTGGACCCGAGCCCCCGGGGAGGCGGCTCCGGCTGCTCCCGAACCGGCGAGCAGCGCACCCGCCTTCCCGCGTACCGCCGGGCGGCGCGGGCGATGATGGGCGGGTGTTCCACGAGGACCTCAGCGCGTACGACCACCTGGACGACGACACCTTCACGGACCTGGAGTCCGGCTTCTACGGGCTCTGGTACCGCCCCGCGTACACCCGTCTGAACGTCGGCTGGCTGGAGGCCGGCAAGCCGTACGCGACGGGGTCGGTCCCCGACGGGTTCGTGGAGAAGCTGAAGGCCGTCCAGCGGGTCCAGTGGATGAACGTCTGCCTGGGCGTGCACGAGTGCGACCTGTGCCCGGCGGGGGACGAGCCGGCCCCGGAGGGCAACGGGGAGCTCCGCATCCCGGGCGACCCCGGCACCGCCTACGCCGCCCCGTTCCTCGTCACGCACTACGTCACCGCCCACGGCTACCGCCCGCCGCAGGCCTTCATCGAGGCCGTCCTCGCGGTCGACACCGACGCGTGGGGCTCCGTGCGGTGGCCGGCGCATGCGCCCACGGTGTCTCACGGGACGTCGCCTGGCCGCATCCCGCCGTCCTCCCGCGAAGCGCGGGCGGACGGCGGGTTCGGTCAACCGGCCGGTTCAGCCTCCGCACTGATTGATCGAGAAGCTGGACACCGCGTTGTCGTAGAGGAACATAAGTTCCTGTGTCGCACCCGGCGCGATGGGGAAGAAGATGCCGTTGTAGCCGGCATCGGTCCAGATGCAGAGTTCATCGCCACTGCGGTTCCACACCGAGCTGGCCCGGTCGTTCCACACTGAGCCGATGTAGGGGGTGTTCACCGGATAGAGCTGCACGATGTCCCCGGTGAGGTTGTGGCCGTCGAAGAAGCAGACCATACCTTCCCGACAGCTGCTCACGATCCCTTCCTTGGCGGGGTTGGCCGATGCGGCTCCCGGAGCCGCCAGTACGGCGGTGGAGGCGAGGACTGCTCCCAATACCGCGGTCTTGACTGTCAGCTTCATGCCTGCCTCTTTCCCGTTGCTGCCTGTGGAAGCGCGGCCACGGTCGCCGCGTCCAGCTGTCATTCCTCGGAGGAATCCGGTCGTAAGACCGTCACCGCGCGCATGCGGTTCACAGGGATGAGGTAGATCACAGTCTCCGGAAGAGGTGGGCCATGGCGTTCTCGCGGCCCGCCGATCGTTTCGGCCCGGCCCCGCAGACGCCAGCACGTCACCCCACTGCAGCCGACCTGGATACCGCCGACGCCGCGGCGGACGAGGAGGGAGCAGCGGGGCGACATGTTCCACAGATCATCCGACACTCGCAGAGGTCTGTTGTCGGCCCCGCCCACAGCCAAGCCCTACACCAAGCTCATTCTGAACTGATCAGTAAGTGACCCGGGGTTGTCACGTGAGCGCGGCCGGTTGCTCCTGCCTCAATCCACCTACGAAGCTCTCCCATGCACCAGCGCCGACAGCAACAACAGAGCCGTCCGCGTCCTTGGAGTCACGTATGAGCACCCCGTGCGTGACGTACGCGCACTCCACGCATTCGGTTGTGTTCGCGCCGCTGTAAGACGACTTGAACCAGACCAGCCCATGAGGGGCGGGAGAACGGGCGGGCATCTACAGCTCCTTGCGTGCGCGATGGATCAAGGCGGAGGAAGCCTCCATGTCCAACGCTTGTGCGCGAAGGTACTCGAACGCAAGTCTGTATCGCTCCAACTCCTCGTCCTTCTCCAGGAAGAGGGAGCCGGTGTGGAAGTCGACGTAGACCACGTCAAGGGCTGACTCCGTACCGCCGATGATCACAAAGCTGCCAAGAGCGGCACCATGGGCCCCGTTGGAGAAGGGCAGCACTTGCAGTGTGATGTGCGGTGACTCGTTGACTTCGAGGAGCCGCCCGAGCTGTTCCTTCATGATCTCTGGCGAGCCCACGACCCGGCGGATCACGGACTCGTCGAGGATGGCCCACAGCCGGAACGGCTTCGGCCGGGTGAGGATCTCCTGGCGCTTCATGCGGATGTCCACCAACCGCTCGATCTCGGCTGGTTCCAGGGGGATCTCGTTGGCCTTCTGCAGAGCGGTGCTGTAGGCGCGGGTCTGGAGAAGGCCGGGGACGTAGACGCATGAGAAGTGGTCCTCGCGTACAGCCTCGTCCTCAAGGGTGAGCAGGAGGTTCATGCTCTCCGGGATGGAGTCGGCGAACGAGCTCCACCACCCCTGCTGCTTGGCGTCCTTCGCCAGGCGCACCACGGCTTCCCGCTCGGCGTCCGTGGCTCCGTACTCACGGCACAGGGCGTCCACGACGATCCACTTCACCGGTCCCGCCTGCGTCTCGTACCGGCTGACCGTCGCCTTCGATACGCCGACCAGTCCGCCGGCCTCCTCCAGGGTCAGCCCTTTGCGGGCGCGCAACTTGCGCAGCATCGAACCGAGTTGGCGACGGCGTGTGGTGGTCCGCACGGACATGGAACTCCTCAAGCGCTCACCCGGGCAGGCGCTCGGGGTGTGAACAGGCTAGGTAGCGCGGCAGCCGGCTCACTATGCGGTTCACTCGATCGAGGCTCGTGAGAAGTTACATGGGGAGACTTCTCTGTGTCATTCTCGGTGACGGACCGCTACGCATTGCAGCCGTTCGGACACGGCGGGCGCAGCACGTGCGTGGCACGGGAGGGAGAACCGCTTATGCCCGGGACCGACACCAAGGACCGTCAGCGCCGCTGTGTCCTGCCCTTCGAGGCGCTGCCGGCGGAAGTGCGTCTGCTGCGGCGGGCCGCCGCCATACAGCTCTACCAATGGGGCGTGCCGACCGCCAGCGATGCGACGCAGCTCGTGGTGACCGAGCTGGCGACGAACGTCATCAAGCACGTGGGCGAAGGCTCGCCGGCGACCCTGATCCTGGAGTGGAAGCGCGAGCGTCTGCGCGTCGAGATGCACGACAAGAGCAGCTCGCTGCCCTCGCTGCGCACCGCCGATTGCGACGCGGAGTGCGGCCGCGGCCTGCACATGCTCGCCGCCATGGCCGTGGACTGGGGGACCGCCGTCACGGCGCTGGGTAAAGCCGTGTGGTGCGAGATCGAGCTGGGCTCGGAGGCCGTGTGTCTGCGCATGGAACGGGCCATCGACGCGCTGGAGAGCTACCGGGAGCGCGGCGGGTCCGTCCTGCACGGACGGTGCGAAGCGGTCCTGGAGGAGTCAGCGGTCGAGCTGATCGCCGACCTGCTGCACTGGACGTCCGCGCGGGGCCTGGACCCGGACGACGTGCTGGACCGGGCGCAGATGCACTACGAGGCCGAGGCTGATGCGGCCTAACGAGCTCGTGCACGGTAGACGATGAGGCGTCGATCTTCTGATCGTCGATCATGGTCGTGTGGTGGGGAACGCATCTCGTGCAGCGATCATCAGCGACCGGAGGATCACGGGCCTGTCGGCCGACGTGATCGCCGAACTCGTGGCTGAACTGGGCCCGTTGTGGCATGAACGGCACCAGGCCAAGCTTGCGTCCCGGCTGCGGAAGCGCGCTGTGGGCGCGGGTGCGAAGCACCGGTTGGTGTTCGTCGACCGGCTCCTGGCCACGCTCGTGCACCTCCGACATGCGACCACGCACGACGTGCTCGCCTGCTGGTTCGGGGTCGACCGCTCCACCATCACCCGCGCAATCGGCGAGGTACGACCACTGCTCGCCGAGCGAGGGTGCACCGTCAGCCCGGGTCTGCGGCTGCGGACCCTGGCCGAGGTCATCGACCACCTCGGTGCCGACGGGAAGACCGGGATCATCGACGGCACCGAGATCCGGGTCCGCCGGCCGGCCGCCGGGCGCAAGGACCGGGACAGGTTCATCTCCGGCAAGAACAAGCAGAACGCCGTCAAGACCATGGTCATCACGGACGGCGACGGGCGGGTGCTGTTCTGCAGCCCGACCAGGCCCGGAAGCTGCGCGGACATCACTCACGCCCGCCAGCTCGGGCTGGTCAAGCTCCTGGCCGACGGACCCGCGGTGGAGATCCTCGCCGACGCCGGCTACCAGGGCCTGGGCGCGCAGACCGGCGGCCGGGTGATCACACCACCACACCGCAAGTTCAAGAAGAACGCCCCCGACTGGTACGAGGAGATGCACGAGCGCCAGCGCAAGGCGCACTCCTCGAGGCGGATCCGCGTCGAGCACGGTATTGCTCACTTGAAGAACTGGCGTGCTTTGACTCGCCACCTCGGCCGCCGCGAGCACATGAGTCACACCGTCCAGGCCATCGCTGGCCTGCTGTCCCACCAGCAGACCGCGGACCTGGCCTCGGCACGGCAGATGTGAACGCCGAGCCCCGCCGCGATTCTCGACGCCTCACCGCCTACCGTGCACGAGCTCGTAAACGTTGTCCCGTAGATCACTCATGGGACAACACTCTAGTGGAAGCGGGCGCGGTGCCTCGCGCCGCAGTAAGTGGGGCGAGGCACCGCGAGCTTCGGAGTTATTCGAAGATGTTCGGGACGGGGATGCGGTTGACGCGACGGTTAGCGTTCCAAGCGGAGGCGACCGCCAAGTGAGCCGCCTTAAGGCGTCCCTTGGTGCCGTCGTGGCGGGTGTTGTTGTTGGTAGCGATGGTCTGGATCTTGGCCCTGAAGGAAGTGGGATCACCCTGGCGCTTGAGCTTCTGCGCCAATTCCTGTGGGTTCACCACATCGGAGTGCTTGGACATCACCGTGGCGATGCCTCCGATAGTGACGGAGTGCCAGGTGTCGGGGGTGCGGCCCCAGGCGTCCTCGGCAATGGTGAGTGACAGGTCCAGGATTCCGGGGCCATGCTCCATGACAACGCTAAGGATCCCCTTGATGCCGCGCACGCCGTTGACACTGCTGCTACCAACCTTGAGTTGGTGCTTCTCCAGGACGGTGTTGGTGTCCTGGAAGAGGGGGTGCCCAGCCAGCACGCCGATCCTGAACTCGTCATTCGGGCCGACCTTCGAAGACTCCTTGTTCTTGATGATGAACAGCGACGCTTCATTGGCCATCGAGAGGCCGGAGTGGACCTCGCAGGTGATGGCCTGGACAGCCTCGCGAACCTCCTCAGAGGCCGAGACCTTGCCAGTCAGGATGAGCTGGCATGCATAGACGCGGTGCATGCCGTCCACCGCGTACAGGTCGTCATCACGCTGCGAGAGGATCGGCGTTCCGAGAGCAGTGGGGACCAGCTTCTCGGCGATGGCCGCCGCACGAGCCTTGTTGAGGTTGCGCTGCGCGCGGGGGTCGAACTTGATGATCCTCGGGTCCACCTTGATGTACTCGATCGAGTGGTCCGGGATGTCATAGCTGTAGTCCTTGCTGGGCAAGGTGTCTCCTTTTGTGTCAGCACCCCAGTGGGGGTGACGGCGACACATGTCAGCTCCCGAATGCGGGAGACGGCGACTGGGCGGTGATCACACTATCGGACAACTGGGTCACCTAGGAGGGAAGTTAACGAATTGAGGTACGTGACCCTGAGGTGAGGATCTAGCAGTGTCAAGTCCACCCCAGGATCGCCCGCCATGAGCCGTCCGATGAACTTTTGGCCTCTTCCAGAGCCTTACGTCCCGCGCCCTTCCCGGCTACCGCGTACGTCTCTGGCGCGGAGGGCCGCCGGCGGCATGTTGATCTTCGGCGGGAGCAACTCGAAGAACTCCCTTTCGTCATCCCAGACGCCGTTCTACGGCCGCCTTCACCCGAGAAGCCACCTCTTCCGGATCCTCATGCTCCCAGAACCGCAACACCGTCCATCCCGCCGCGGTCAGATGTTCCGTCGTCTCTAGGTCGCGAGCCATGTTGCGGTCCAGCTTCCTGCGCCACCACTCAGCGTTGGACTTCGGGTGCGTGGCGTGCTGGGGGCACCCGTGCCAGAAGCACCCGTCAATCAGGACGGCCACCTTGGCACGGGTGAACGCCACATCGATACGACGCCGCGCCATGCCCGGCACGGGGTACTCCACGCGATAGCGCAGCCCGGCCGCGTGCAGCAACCGCCGTACGGCCAGCTCGGCCCCCGTGTTCTTGCTCGCCTGCCTGCTCATGCGGGCCGAGACGCTGGGAGAGGAAGGGGTCATGCTGTTCACTGTCGTCAGGCCTCACGCACGTGCGTCGTCACGGTCGATGATCGCAGTTTCCGCCCTGGTCGAGTCGATCGTACGGAACCGCACCAAGGGACGATCGTCCCGCGACGTCCTGCCTGTGTGCGAGCGCGAATCCTGAGAGAACAGCGTCGTCCCAACGCCCATGGCGGGTGTCGTCACCGCTTGCCCGGCGTGTGCTCCACCAGAGCTCCTCCCAGCTGTCGGGCGGCTTTCTGCCCTGTGGCGGTGTCGCAGAACTGGATCGTCCAGTTGCCGGCGGTGACGAGGTGGTGGGGCGTGTAGTCGTCGCTGAGGAGCAGCCGGAGGTGGTCGTCGCGGGCTGCGGCACTGGCATGGAGGCTCAGCCCGGCGTCACGTCCGTCGCCTGATGCGTCGCAGGGACGCGTCTCGACCGCCTTCGTGCTGCACGACAACTCGCCCGAGGACTTCTTCCGTTGGGTGTAGCCGACGGACTCGTCCAACACGTCGGCGAGGGCGTCGGCGCTCTCGTACCTGGGCGTCTTGGGGATGGAGGGCAGATAGCACAGGGGGGGAGGACGACCGCGTCGACGGCCTCGGCGATCTCCTGGGAATAGGCGGGTGTGCCGTTCGGTAGGGCGCGGATGGAACAATTGCCAGCTGCTACCAGGGTGTTGCCGCTGGTACGCCAACTGGCGATCGAGTCCCCGACCTCGTTCCGGCTGAACTCCTCGGGATCCAGCACCTGGATCTCGTTCTCCACCCACGCGCCGTCGATCCGGGCCTTGCAGTCCATACCGCCGGCCCTGCGCCGCAGCACCGCGCAGTCGACGCCTCCCTGCTTCAGCGCCGTGACCACCTCGTCCGCCGTCCGGTACTCGGGTGTCTCGGGGACGTTGTCAGGCATGGGTGTGAGCTGCTCGGGCTCGGGGCGTCGAAGGCGTCGCATGCGGTGAGCAGCACCGCCAGGAGGCACACAAGCAACGGCCGCGCGGTCCTGTTCATGGTGATCAGTGAGCTCCTGGCGATGTGGGGGCCGGACCGGGGTTCGGTGACGGTGTTCCCTGCCGGGGCTCACCGGTACCGGTCCCTGCGGTCTGACTGGTGCTATGGAGCGGTTCGAGGGATGTGCGGTGTCTCGCTGAAGTCTGTGACTCAAGTCGCTGGACGGCTTTCATGCCTTCCTCGTCCGATCACCCCGGAAGGATAGAACCGCGCCGAACCGTCCGAAGCATCCCGAGTCACAGGAATCCCTGTCCGCGGAAGGATTTCCCTGGCCGGCACCTTCCGCGATCCGCCGAGTCGGGCCGGTGGAAGATCGCGCGGGCACGGGAAGGGAATCGCGATGTCGGCGGCGCCGCCCGCAGGAGCGCCGCCGCCGACATCACCTGGAGGCCGTCGGGACCGGATTCAGTGGACCGGTTCGGGACGGTCGGCGGCCAGGTGGGCGGTGAGGAAGCGGGCGGCGCGGTCGAGTGCGGCGTCCGCCTCGTCGAGGCGACCGTAGTGGTGCTGGAAGACGTGGGGGAGGCCGGGGCCGACCTCGAGCGTGACCTCCACGTCGTCGGCGCCCGCGCGGGCGGCCAGCCGGACCGCGTCGTCGAGCAGTATCTCGTTCGCCCCGACCTGCACCAGGAGCGGGGGCAGTCCGGTGAGGTCGGCGAAGACCGGGCTGGCCAGGGGGTGCGCCCGGTCGCCCGCGCCGACGTAGAGATCGGCGTAGGCGCGCACGTCGTCCGCGGTGAAGATGGGGTCGGCGTCCTCCTTGGACCGGATGCTCTCCCCGGCGAGGGTGAGGTCGGTCCAGGGGGAGAGGACGACCACGGCGGCCGGTTGCGGCAGTCCGGCCTCCCGGGCCGCGAGCAGCGTGGCGATGCTCAGGCCGCCACCGGCGGAGTCGCCGGCCAGGACGAGGTCCCGCGGGTCGGTACCCGCCGCCAGCAGCTCGCGGTAGGCCGCGAGCCCGTCGTCGACGGCCGCGGGGAAGGGGTGCTCGGGCGCCAGCCGGTAGTCCACCGACAGTGCTCGCAGCCCGGCGCGGCGGGCCAGTTCACCGACCAGTCCCGCGTGGGTGTCCGGTGAGCCGATGACGTAGCCGCCGCCGTGCAGGTAGAGCAGCCGTCCGCGGCCGGAGGCTCCGGCCGGCTGCAGCTCCAGGGCCGGCCGTCCGCCCAGGACGGTCCTGCGGGTGACCACGTCCTCCGGCGCGGGGCGGGTGATGGCCGCGTCGAAATCGCTGCGCTGCTCCTCGGGGGTGAGCTGCTTCTCGCTGCGGGAGAGGGAACGGAGTACGACGTCCAGGGCTTTGCGCTGCTGGCGGGACATGCGGGCCTCCACGGGTCGGGTGCGAGGATGGATTCCTGGGAATCCATCTGCCCGACCCCAACAGGATTCCGAGGAAGATGATTCCCGGGAATCCATTGGAGGCTAGCGTGAGTCACATCACTTCGATCTTCGCCGACCTCGTCCGCGTCGAGACCCGGCTCTACAACGCGGTCAACGCCCGGCTGCGCGCCGAACGGGGGCTGGGGCTGGGGCAGTTCGAGTTCCTGGAGGTCATCGACCGGGTGCCGGGGTGCCGTGTGCTCGACCTCGTCGGCGAACTGGCGATCACCGTGGGGGCCGTCAGCAAGGCGGTCGACCGGCTGGTGGCCGCGGGCTGGTGCCTGCGGGTCGCGCACCCCCAGGACCGTCGCTCGTCCGTCCTGCGCCTCACCTCCGAGGGCGAGGAGCAGCTGGCCGCGTCCCGGCCCGTCGTCGAGAGCGAGCTCCTCGCGCTGACCGGGGCGGTTCCCCCCGGCGACCTGACCCGCGTCGCCTCGACCCTGGCCGCCCTCCGCGCGACCCTCGAGGCGGGCTCCCACGGCCGGCCGGGCTGAGGGGGAGGGGAGGGGGCCTCGTGTCGCGGTCCCCGGGCTCCGGTCCCCGGTGGGTTCTCCGGGGACCGGGAGGGCCGGCCGGCGGACGGGCCGTGCGTCCGCCCCGCCGCTACGGTCCTCTGCGTGATTCTTCCCGGTGTCCGCAGGCCGGCCTGTCGGTCCACGGCTGAAGCCGGTCGGTGAGGTTCCCGGTCACCTCACACGGCCCCTCCGGGCGGAACGGCGCTCGGACGCGGCGGTGTGCAAGCGCCCCTCCTGCGGGACCTCTCCACCGGCGGAACGGTGCCGCGACCTCGTTCTTCGACACGGGAACGCGGGTGGGGGTCGATAGGGTTCCGCGCCTGGGGGATGTTTCCCCTCTCGCGGCCGAGAGGGCTCTCGGCGAGCCCTCTCGTTGCGGTTCGGCAGATCGGAAAAGGACGGCGCTCCTTTTACCCCTGGAACACTTCGTAGTCCAGGTGGTAATTCGCCTCATCGGACTGGAACCACGCCCGGTGCCACCCCTGACCGAGTTCGTCCCTCCTGATCGCGTGGGCCCCCAGGTGGTCGTCTTCATCCGGCGAGTCCTGGTCGGTCAGCGAGACGATGCCCGTGGGTGAATTGGGGAAGAGCTGGAACGAATCCGTGTTCCTGTCCCTTCCGCCCTTCATCTGGCCGCTCCAGAACTCGTGGCCGTTCCACCGGAGGACGCACTCGTCCTCGCCGCTGTCCTCGGTCTCGTAGCAGTGCAGTATCGCGAAGTGCACTTGCAGTGCCATGATCACTCACTCCCTTCCCTCGTCCGCTCGTGGTTCCAGGCGGATGATGAGCTCTTTCTGTCTCGACCGCCGCCTCTGGACGCGGTGGGCGTCATTCGGCGAAACCTGCTGAATGGAGGGCGAGATCCGAAGGGGTGGGATGCCCCTGTATCTGCTTCGCTCACTCGCAGTCGAGTGGCGCCGGGAGGCATCTGGGTCACTGCCGTATCCACGTTACGCCGCTTCCGGGTGCCGGACAATGGAGAGGCACACCAAGGTTGTTGCCCCTTCAGGTGTTCCGCGTTCAATATTTCCGGCACCTGTAGGGGGGCGATTCACGAAGCTCGTATTCCGGTGTCCGCCGGCGACTCGCGCGGCGGACACCGTCTCATGACGAGTCGTCCGGCCGCGGCGAACAGGGGAACCACGGTCGCCGACGGAGCGCGAACTCGGCGAGGGGCGGGCCGCGGGTGTGGATCCGTTGCCGCTGCGCACTCGGACGCGGGGGACCCGTGAACGACGGAGGGAGTCGGCCGTGCGGCAGAATCCGCCCGAGGGCACCGCGGAGGTCCTCTTCATCGGCAACGCCACCCTGCTGATCCGCTACGGGGAGCTGACGCTGCTGACCGACCCGAACTTCCTGCACCGGGGGCAGTTCGCCCACCTCGGCTACGGGCTCCGCTCGCGCCGGCTGACCGAGCCCGCCCTGGACGTGACGGAGCTGCCCCACGCGGACCTGGACGCCGTCGTGCTGTCGCACCTGCACGGCGACCACTTCGACCGGGTGGCCCGGCGCGGGCTGGACCGGGGGCTGCCGTTCGTCACCACCCCGCACGCCGCCCGCCTGCTCAAGGGCCTGCACGGCTTCCGGCGCGCCACCGGCCTGCGCACCTGGCAGAGCCACACCCTGCGGCGCGGGGACTCCTCCGTGCGCGTCACCTCGCTGCCCGGCCGTCACGCGCCCGGCCCGCTGCGGGCCCTGCTGCCGCCCGTGATGGGCAGCCTGCTGGAGTTCGGCGACCGCTCGGGGGAGATCCGGCTGGTCCTCTACCTCTCCGGCGACACCCTGATGTACGACGGGCTGCGCGAGATCGCCGTGCGTCACCCGGACATCCACCTGGCCGTCCTGCACCTCGGCGGCACGACCCTGCCGGGCGGCCTGGTGGTCACCATGGACGCCGGGCAGGGCGCCGACCTGCTCGACCTGCTGCGCCCGCGACGGGCGCTGCCCGTGCACCACAGCGACTACACGGTCTTCCGCTCCCCGCTGGGGGACTTCCTCGCGGAGGCGGAGCGCCGGGGCCACGGGGCGCGCCTGGTGCGGTGCGCCCCGGGCGAGCGGGTGACCGTCGGCGGCCGGGCCACGGCCTGATCCGCACGCCCGTGCCCCGGGGCGTCACGCGTCGGCGCCGTGGCACTCCCCGTAGGGCCGGCCCGCACCGCACCAGCACGCCGCCGACCGCTCCGGGGGCCAGGCCACCGCACGGCCGCGGGCCGCCAGCGTCGTGGCGTACTGGGGCAGCAGCGCCGGGTCGGCGGGGGAGGCGGACTCGGAGGCGGCGAAGGCCTCGTACGACGGGACCGTGCCCGTGACGATGCCCAGGTTCCCGGTGCCGGAGACGGCCAGCTCGCGCAGGGCCGTCTCTATCGAGGCCAGGTGCTCCCCGTGCGAGGGGTACTCCCGCGCGAGCGCCGGGTACGCCGCCAGCAGCTCCGCCAGTTCACCGGCCGGCCAGTGCAGCACCGCCACCGGGAACGGGCGGGACAACGCCTCCCGGTACGCGCCCAGCTCGGCGCGCAGGCGGACGATCTCCGCCTCCAGCTCCACCGGGTTCTCCGAGCCCAGCGACCACACCCGCTTGGGGTCGTGGAGTTCGTCCAGGCCGATCGGGAGGGTGTGGACGGTGTCCGCCAGGGCGTCCCACTCGTCGTGCGCCGCGCCGAGCATCCTGCGCACCCGGTGGCGGCCGAAGAGGAGCGGATGGGCGGCGCGCGGGGGCTTCTCGACGCCGGCCAGCAGGAGGTGCACCGCCTCGGTGAACGTCTCGTGCGCCTGTTCCAGCTCGTCGTGGGCCTCCAGGGACTCCGCGACGATCACCCAGGGGGCGGGGTCGCGCGGGGCCGCCGTGCGGATGCCGGTGATGATCGCGCGGGCCTCCGCCTCGTGGCCGTACTCCCAGAGGTTGGACGCCTTGAGGGCCCGGACCAGGTACGGGTCGTCCAGCTCCTGCGAGGAGGCCAGCAGGCGGTCGTAGAGGGCGGTCGCGGCGGGGCGGTCGCCGGAGAGCTCCCGGTGGGCGGCGGCCCGCAGGAGCAGGGCCTCGGCGTCCTCGGGGTACCGGTCGGCGATCCGCTCCAGGCGGTCGGCTTCGGCGGTGTGGTCGACGTTTTCGGCAGGCGTGTCGGGGCGCATGGGGGACACCGTACTGCCGGTCGGTGACAAAGGTGAGACGGCCACGGGCCGGTACGGGGCGCGGGCCCGCCCGGCCGCCGTCGCCCCGCCGCCCCCGCGCCCC